>CAYMFZ010000668.1:0-3178 GCA_964389585.1 uncultured Pirellulaceae bacterium
CAATCATTATTGGCAACTCTGTTTTGGCGAAGGACTCGTTCGGACTCCCGAAGACTTTGGCAGCCAAGGGCAACCGCCAACCCATCCAGAATTACTTGACTGGCTCTCAGTCGACTTTCAGGAAAACGGTTGGGATGTGAAACGATTGCTAAAGCAGATTGTCTTGTCGAAGACTTACCAACAATCAACTGAGGCTTCGGCGGATTTGCTGAAACTGGATCCGGACAATCTACTGCTTGCTCGCGCACCGACCCACCGATTGCCTGCGGAGATGTTGCGAGACAACGTTTTGTTTAGCAGTGGTTTGCTCGTTGAAAAACAAGGCGGTGCTCCTGTTCGGCCTTATGAATTGGAACGATCGTTTCAACCTTCGACGCCCGACACTGGCGAAGGACTTTACCGTCGCAGCCTTTACACTTACTGGAAACGCACCGGCCCCGCGCCGGTGATGTTGACGCTTGACGCGGCGAAGCGTGATGTTTGCCAAGTCAAACGAGAGCGAACGTCTTCTCCGTTGGCGGCATTGGTTCAGTTGAACAATCCACAAACGGTCGAAGCCTCGCGTGCGCTGGCTGCCAAGTTAATTTCGGAACATGGCAACGATGCTGCAAAACTGGCGTCTGATTTGTTTCGAACACTAACCAGTCGCGTCCCTTCGGATAAGGAATTAAGCATCGTGAAAACGTTATTTGATTCTCAATTGAAATACTTTGAAGAAAACGAAAAAGCGACGGAGTCATTCATCGGAGTTGGTGAATCAAAAACCGAAAGCGAATCACCTGCTTCGCTCGCGGCGTGGGCATCCGTTGCCAACACGCTGTTCAGCTTCGACGAATGCGTGATGAAGAGATAGAGCCTCCAATTGTAGAATTGTAGAACAGTTGTCCCAACTGTTCAGCCCGTAGAAAAGAGCCAAGAAACAGTTGAGGACAACTGTTCTACACTGAACAAATATAAAAGATCGAACAATGAATCAACGATGTACAGGATTCGAATCCTCAATCGGCCAATCAAGACGAAGCTTTCTAAACCGTTTTGGAATGGGACTGGGCGGCGCTGCGTTGGCCCAAATGTTGGGGCCTGAATTGCTGGCTGCCGAACGAACTGCTCGTCGTCAAGAGCTCGACGTGCAGGCTCAGGCAGCCGGTATTCTGAAGAAGTTCCACCATCCGCCCAAAGCCAAACGCGTCATCTTCTTGTTCCAGGCCGGTGGCCCGTCACAAATTGACTTGTTCGATCACAAGCCTGTTCTCAATCAACAACAGGGGCAACAGCTTCCTGATTCGGTTCGCAAAGGACAGCGGCTAACAGGGATGAGTGGCAACCAAGCAAGTCTTCCGCTTGTCGGTTCGCCGTTTGAGTTCAAACAGCATGGCGAATCCGGTGCGTGGATGAGCGACTTACTTCCGCACACCGCCAAAATTGCCGATGAATTGTGCATCGTGAAGTCTGTGTTCACTGAGGCAATCAACCATGGCCCGGGCGTGACGTATCTGCAAACGGGTTCGCAACTTCCTGGCCGACCAAGCATTGGATCATGGCTGAGCTATGGACTTGGTAGCCAAAACGCGAATCTTCCATCGTTTGTCGTGATGGTTACCAAAGACAAAAGCGGTCAGCCGCTTCAAGCCCGACTTTGGGGCAGCGGCTTCCTACCGTCCCGATTCGAAGGCGTTCGTTTTCGCGCCGGCAAAGATCCCGTGCTCTATCTGGGCAATCCTGAAGGCATCGACAAAGCGAGCCGTCGACGGATGCTTGATGCACTTGGCGAACTTCATCAGATCCAACTCGACCAACGACCGGATCCGGAAATTGACACGAGGATCGCACAGTACGAACTTGGATTTCGCATGCAGGATTCCATTCCCGAAATTGCTGACATGTCGGATGAACCTGAATCTGTTTTCGAGGAGTACGGCCCGGACGCAAAGAACCCTGGCTCTTTCGCGTCGAATTGCATCATGGCCAGACGGCTCGTTGAAAAAGGAGTGCAGTTTGTTCAGCTTTACCATCAAGGCTGGGATCAACATGGCGGCCTGCCCCATGGGATCAAGCGGCAATGCAAAGAAACCGATCAACCATCGGCGGCGCTTGTCAACGACCTCAAGCGTCGCGGCCTGCTCGAAGACACGCTTGTGGTTTGGGGCGGCGAGTTTGGGCGAACTAATTATTGCCAAGGTAAACTAGCGCCCAACAATTTTGGACGCGATCATCATCCGCGTTGTTATTCGTTGTGGATGGCAGGCGGCGGCGTGAAACCAGGAATAAGTTACGGTGCCACCGACGACTACAGCTACAACATCGTTGAAAACAAAGTCCACATTCACGACTTGCAAGCAACGATGATGCATTTGCTTGGCATTGATCACGAGCGGCTAACCTATCGACATCAAGGTCGGCGCTATCGGTTGACCGATGTGCATGGCGAGGTCGTCAAAGCGATTTTGGCGTAGGTGATGGTTTGAGGAGGTAGGAGTAAGAGTAAGAGTAAGAGTGAGAGAGTGTGATAAGTGTTGATCCGTCCCAAGCGCATCTTCCAGAGCCTGGCCGTCAATTCGTTAAACCACGAAACAGGTTGGGTAAGAACTTGGACCCTTTGTTCGCTCTGCCAATCAGTTCCAGCGGAACCCAAGTGATCTGCCCTGTTGATTTGATCCTGTTGATCTGCCCCTTATTGATTGACCCTTTTGATCTGACCTGTCAATGTGATTCTGTTGATTGCCCCTGATGACCTGACCTGTCAATGTGATCTTCTCTCAAGAATGCCGACAGGCATGGCAGGCGATAGCCATGGACGCCAGTCCATGGTGATCAAGCGCGAGATAGTTTGAGTCCTGAAGGGACGGCAGGTGGTCGCGAAAATTTCTGCCGTCCCTTCGGGACTCCGTGTTTGGGACGTAAGCGAACCACGGACTTACGTCCGTGGCTATCGCATGCCGTGCCGTTGGCACTCAGCTATGACGTTGGCATCCTGCTTTACCGTTGGCACTCACTTGTACGTTGGGGCCCGGCTATGCCGTTGGCACTCATTCATCCATACCGTCGGAACTCAGCTATGACGTTGGGGATCCCAAAATACCGTGAAGCCCCAAATCTTCGGTATGGCGTCGTGGCATTCAAAGCGGCTGCGATCATGGCAATCATCTACATTGCTGTTGGCATCAACGCTGTTCTGAAT
>CAYMFZ010000669.1:0-3177 GCA_964389585.1 uncultured Pirellulaceae bacterium
ACTCTTTTTCAGGCACACGAATACTGTCACCTTTCTGAAGGATGATTCGCGGCTCCGAGACCGATCCAAATTCTCTGATCCCGCCAACGTCGCAAGGGAACCAGTGCGGATCCGAATTGTCATCGATCAACATAAACTCGGCGTATTGAGCGCCTTGAACCCAAACCATTCGAGCCGGGATCTTGTGCGCTCGACACATCGCGACGAACAAACCAACTTTGTCTTCGGAACATCCTTTTCTATCACGAAATGTAGACAAGGCGTCTTTGGCTTCGGTTGAAGTGTCTTCGATATTGTCTCGGACCCAATCATAAATCGTTTCAATCTGATCCCAGACTTCTGTTTTGTCTTTGACGATCGACTTAACTTCTTTTTTAAGCTTGTTGTTTCGATAATTGATTTGGGCGCTGACTCCCAAGTAAGTTCGACCTGCCTTGTGACTGGTCTTGGGTCGTTTGAAAAGTGACACATCTGGCGCAGGATTGATTTGACTGGTTCGGACTTCAAATGTGACCGCGATCTTTATGTCTTCCCGGGCGCGAACTTGAGGAATGGAAGCCACGATTTGCCGAACGCCAGACTCAAGATTCCGATACGTCACGTTAGCGATGTTCGCAGGAATGTCTTCGTCAACAATCGCGACTGTTTGTTCTGGCCAATTGTTGGGAATTGGCATCGTCACGAGCATCGTATGAGCCGGTCCCGCTCCGCCTCGAATAATCGCATTCATCCGCCAGCGAGTCGTGATTGGGTTTGAAAACGTGACGCCTGCAACCGACTCGTCAGTCGCTTGGGAATTGTCTAGTTTTGAGTCTTTAACCTTTGGAGTCTTGGAAGATCCGTTCTGGCTTTGCTTTGCCGAGTCTGGTTTCCCGTCGACTACTGGCTTTTTTTTCTTCTTACTCCCAAAAGAGACGACTGGGGCTTTCTTTGTGGGCGTTTCAAGTTCTCCCGACGCCGCGCCGGATTGAGCAGACTCAGACTTTGACTCTTCTTGAGAGATGGCAAGTGCTTGCTCACCGGCAAGCATTCCAATGACGGCAACAAATGCAAAAACCAATTTTGAATAGGATGCAAACATGTTTGACCGAAAAATGGCTTGGTTAATCAGACGTCCAAGAATTGAGAAATTCCATTACCGATGGGAAACGCCGAGCTGCCCTAGACCGACTTTTATTATACCCATAAAAACACGAGCGACAGGTTTAATACCTGCCGCTCGTTTCCAAGGAGGGCTGTTCTCAATGTTCAATTAAAACTGCGGTGGGATAACCCCGTCGCCAGTGACACCAGTCCCGATTGCGCTTTCGATCTCGCCAATCACTCCGCCAGAATGCCCGTCGACAACACCCGCATCGGGGTATGAAAGCACTGGATTTTGAATGGGGTTTTGCCCGTACAAAGGGTCAACGATGGGACCGTTGATTGTTGTGTCGCCGTACAACGAAACACCTGAATCGTAGGAATCAACTGCTGGTGCGTATCCCGAAGAAACAACGCTTCCGCAACTTGAACAAGTTGGAGCGGAATTCGTTCCGAAGCTTAAAGGCTGTCCAGCAGGTGCGTTGCATGAATTGCAAGGCGCGCCTTGAAACCAAGACTTAATCGTGTTGCGGACTGGGCGATCCTTGAATGGATTGCTTGGCATCCAAGAGTTACAACCTGAGTTGCAGGCACAACCACTCATTGAAACAACCAAAGCACAAACGGCGATCACGGAAAGTAATTTTTGGGGAGCTGTTTTCATCAATACGTCTTTCAAAGCAATTTGCTAAAGATTTGCTAAAGCTTCTGGAAATCTAATCCTGATTTCGGGTGTAGAAGCGTACCTCACACTTGATGAAGTGCAAGCTCGACACGTGTATTTTTTACAACATCAGAAAAAACACGTGGGTTTTTTCAGACACGATTGCATTTCGCAACCTACAGTTTTTTGATCTCGAAATTTCCAATTGAATTTTCAACGATGAGATCCACTCGACCTCGTTCGGAATAAAACGATTGTAAGACCAAGCTCTCTGCGACTTGTTTCCTGTTATGTGCCTAGTTCAAAACCAAAACACTCGATCGCTGATCCCAGGTTACGAAAAAGCAATTGGAATCTCCATCAATTTGATTTTGGCACTTCTTTTTTCCAGCCACTCTGAAGCACAGGAAAACGCAATACTAAGTGAACTGAGCGATAGTTTTTCGCCTTTGGTTCAAATCGTCGACACGCTTCAATCTTGTGGCGCAATCAAACCCGTTTGCATTCAACCTCAGGACGAAGTCTGGCTAATCGACGCACGCGAGTCTCATCTCGCGCCTTGCGATGTGTCATTGCAACGTTGTGCGCAACTTCAAAATGGAAAATGGATTGACACAGATCTTAGTGAACTTGTCTGTCGACATCGGGATGACAAAAGCAAACAAACCATGATTTACGTTCATGGAAACCGAACCGAATTGAAGTGGGCTCAATCTCGCGGCTTGCAGTTTTACGAAAACGCAATGCAGTGTGAACGTCGGCCGCCAGTGCGATTCGTCATCTACGCTTGGAAATCTGAAGCTGAGATTACTCGGCTGTTTCCAGATTTTCAAATCAAGTCCGACCGCTCTTTGGTGGTCGGAACAGCCTTTGGAAAACTGCTCAATGAGTTCTCAGATCGGCAACTTGTCCTTGGCGGATTCAGCCTGGGAGCCCAAGTCGTTTTGAAAGGGGTTGCTAATGAGGAGTTACACGACGGTCGACCTGGCAAGTTCCGAGTTGCCATTTTCGCTCCGGCATTGAATCCAAATTACACCGCATCCGAACTAAGTCACTTTGCAAGTTGCCCGAACGTTGAACGAACTGAAGTGTTTAAAAACCGAGACGACCGCGCCGTAAAACTTTCGCAGTTGATCAATCGCAAACGAGCAAAATCATACGTCTACACGCTCAGCCAGCTTGCAATGACTTTGGGACGATCGAACAACCGAATCCGCATTGTCGACATCACAACCGAGGTCACCAAAAAGCACTCCATCGTGAAATACAGCAAGTCGCCGCTGCTAGTTCAAAAACTAGGAAACATGCTTTGCGAGCAGTTCGCCACTGTGATGCCGACTCAATCTGCACCGACATTGTCAGAATCGCGTCCACCCACAGCTCCCTCTTCTGCAACAGCAACTAGCACCTACGTGGGGAAAATCGAATTC
>CAYMFZ010000670.1:0-3147 GCA_964389585.1 uncultured Pirellulaceae bacterium
TGACCCCAAATTCTCCGTCGGAATTTGCGATCACGTTTTCTGAGGCTTCGAACGATACAGTGTTTGTTCCCAAGAAGTCTGATCCATCTTGATCAAAGGTTGGAGCGACTGTGAATGATGCGAATGTTGATCCGCTGCTCGCGCCTGAGACAGCACTGAAATCCAGCCCAAGTCCGTAACCGAACAGGCCGTTGTCGCCGCCGGTGGCGAGACGAGCGGTCTGGCCAGCGGTGATTTCTTCAGTAAGTACAAGCTTAACATCAACAGTCCCGCTGGGGTCAGCGGCGTACTGAGATTGATCGAAGCCTAGTGTGTAGGTCTGTGCTTGAAGGTGCGAGCCCGCAAAAGCCACGAAGAAGCATAACGCGACGAAACAGTGAGAGAGGTTAAGTTTCATGGTGCGGCCTTGTAGGAGGTGAGAGGAGGGGCTCGGCGGCGATTCGATCTGAACTACAACACGTTCGCTCAAACAGAGCAGCTCCCTGAGCTATTATTCTAGCCGAAAATTGTTAACAGTACAGCTCGGTCAGGCTCATTTGGCCTTGAGCGAAGCCATTTTGCCAATATTGCTATGAGAAAAGCCCACCGCTGATCTCGCCGTCTACGGTTGGACCAGATGCTCCAACCGACATCGGCGTGTCGGACTGATGCTTCAAAGCGCGATAGAATTTGTCTCAAAGTCGGCGCTCAAAGAAACAGGCATTTGACGTTGCAATAGCTCGTATTCTTTTTCACAAACTACAACCAGATTCTCTATTTCAAGAATTGACTTCATAGCAAATTTTAATTTAGCTTTGTATTACAACATGGAAAGGTCTAAATGAATGAGTACACACACGAGTGCTTTGAAGAAACACTTAGTTTCGCGGAATTGCTAGGTTGGGTGGAGCCATCTGATTTAGAAACGTTAAGTGGTTCAACTTGGACGCCAGAAGCTTCGAACGCTATGGAAGATTCTGCGATCGAGTTTATTGAAAGCAAAGGCTATCAGGTCGTTTTTGGCGAATAGCTCATTGAAAAAAATGACTAAAGAATGAGCTTGCTTCAATCAATCGAAAGAAAACCGACGCTTTGGAGATATGCGAAAGTTGGGTCGTAGAAATCTGGCAGCCGAGTCGGATCTGCTTCGTCACCTTCGGGTACCACGATAATCATTCCTTGACGCGCACGAGTTAGTAGCACACGGTATGCGTTTTTGAGGTAGGTTTGCTGCTCCTTTTTGTTGATGCGCTGCCATTTGTTGCCTCGAAACGAGCGATGCAGCCAACCATCAGGCTCGTATCGCAAATCAGCATCCCACGTAACACAAACCCAGTCTAGCTCGAGTCCTTGGATGTCAAATTCAGTCGCTACATCTTCTAAATAGTACGACGAGCGAACATCGTTTTTGTCTGCAAGAAACCAGTGGATCGGATTGGGCTGAAACCGAACGTCGATTGCTAAAGGCTTAAGACGGTTCGCCTGCGACGACACAACAATACCGTAGCGTTCTGACCCCCGAGCTCTTTCTTTCAACCAAGTTTTCGCCTTGTCGAGATTTCGTGTAATGACGACCGGGTAGCGTTCCCCAATTTCTTTCAATGTAGCTCTTGCACCTTCTGCATCTATATCAAGAACTTGCTTAACCAGGTTAGAGACATTTTCAGCGCGAAAAGATCGCATCGACACTGATAGGTGAAGCCCCGAATCGTGGCAAACGTTTTTCCGCGAAGCGATCGAATCAAGGACGCGACCTGCTCCGAATTCCTCGTCGGTCAGTCGATCAGAAATATGGATATGCCAATCTGGAAAGCTTCGATTGAGCGCCTCGATCCACTCGCTTATGCCAGCTTCGCCTTTGTTTATTTCTTGCCCTCCACCAACTAAACAAACAACGACTCCCCAGTCAGGATGACGGTCGATACAAGAGAGAAGAAATTCTGGCTCCGACTGATCGAAGTCAAGTTGGTTTTTCTTCTGTTGCATAAACATCGACGTTTGCTTGAGATCCCATGCTCTTTGGGCTTCGTCGAACAAAGCAATACGATCAACTGGCGGCGACGGATCACTTAGGCACTCATCACGATAGTGGTGCACGTTTTGAATGAAAGCTTTCACTTCGCTTCTTGCCACTCCTTTCTTCAGTTTTCGCCCGGCGGCTTTTTCCCGTTCAACTTTGTCAAGGGCGAGAGCTTCCTGCAAAATCTTTACCAAAGGACCATTTCCAGACAAGAATACACTGTGCAGACCGGCTTCTTTGTCAAAATGTTGTGTAGCAATGTTCAATCCGATAAGCGTCTTGCCTGCTCCCGGTACGCCGGTAACAAAGCATGCGGCTTTGTACGAATTTTGGCGGGCATCCGCGATAACATTTGCAATTGCTTGCGTCGTTCGATGAAGGTTTTCGCCGCTCGCATCATTTCGCGAGATCTCTGCAACAGCATGGCCGTTATAAAGTGCCATCGCAGCCTCGATGATTGTCGGGGTTGGGCAGTAGCTACCTTTTTCCCATTCGCCTGAGTTTATTTCTGTTTCCGCAGCGTTTACTTCAATGAATGAATGCACTTCATGGACTATTCGAACAAGTGAGTCGCCGTTGGTTTTTGTGACCATGAACAGCCGGTCGTTGTTTGGCGTCAACGAGATTTTTGGTGCTTCATCGGTTGCCTCAGTTGCAATCAAGATTGGCATCATATAACGATCGTGACTCGTCGCATGAAAGTTCTTTAGATCGAGCGCATAGTCAACTGCTTGATCGACAGCGTAAGAGGGGTACTGCTTTTCACCGACTTTGTATTCAACAACGAAAATCGCTTGGCCAACAATGAGCAAGACGTCTACACGCTTGCCCATTCGTGGTATCGAATACTCGAAATAGATTGTGCCGTTAAGATTCTTTAGTATTTCTTTAAGGTGCTCTATTTGTGCAATCCAAGCGTTTTTTTGATTTTGTTCGACAGCAAACTCGCTGTTCAGCGCAATTCGTCCATATATAGCGCTTGGGTCATCACAGAGAAACTGTGCGATTGAATTGGAATAGTAATGTCGTTTCATCTTCTAAGGAAGTACCTATTGCGACACAAAAATCGTGAACGTACCTGCAGACACAACATCAGGCCATTGGTTTGCGGATCTTTGAATTGGCGCACTAAGTTGGTGGGACAACTA
>CAYMFZ010000671.1:0-1213 GCA_964389585.1 uncultured Pirellulaceae bacterium
AAATATTTCGAAGCACGGAGGGAGTCGAGAAAAGGTGTTTGTCAGCGGTCACTCTGCAGGGGGCTACCTCACGAGTATGATCGGGCTCGACAAGAAGTACTTGGCAGCTCACGACATCGATGCCAATGACATTGCTGGGCTGATTCCATACAGCGGCCATGCGATCACTCATTTTACGATTCGCGCCGAGCGAGGAATCGACGGCAAGCAGCCGATTATCGACAACATGGCTCCACTTTTTCATGTCCGCAAAGACGCTTCTCCGTTGGTGCTGGTTACAGGTGACCGGGATTTGGAAATGCTGGGTCGGTACGAAGAGAACGCTTACCTTTGGCGAATGATGCAAGTCGTCAAGCATCCAGACACAGAGCTTCATGAGCTTGATGGTTTCAATCACGGGCAAATGGTCGAGCCAGCCCACCCGTTGCTTCTTAAATTTGTTAAGCGAATCTGCAATCAGATTGATTCGAAAAACCATTCACAAGAATAGTGAGATAGACATTTGTTTTGTGGATACGTGAGCGAAATCCTGAAGTTTTCAACGCCGAGGAATCATTGTTTCTTTGCTCGTACGAACTTAGACCGCACTCAGATTACAGAAGGCCAATCGAAATCGCTTTTTCCCAAGTTTCGCAAACTCAATGGTCGCCGTTCGCTTTTGCCCCTCACCAGTCAATCCCGTCACGGTTCCCACCCCGTACTCAGGATGCTCGACATCCATTCCAATTTGGTAGCTTTCCGGGTGAAGTCGAACGTGCGATGTCATGGCTTCTTGTTCGGCCGCGATTTGTGCTCCGGTCACGATGCGTGGAAATGTTGGCTTGGTTTCGGTTTTCGTGTCCGAGCTAAGACTGAACGTCGCGGGTGATTCGCTGACTGAATCCGATTCGTCATTTGAATCATTCACATCAAGATTTACTTCATTAACGTCGAAGCTTGGAATCCCGTCGTGCATCCACGGATCAATCTGAGAAATCGAATCGGCAACTGATTGCTCGTCAAAATGATTCGAGACCGGCTCAAAGACTGACATCTCATCGCGTGGCAATTCCATAAGAAACCGACTGGCGATTGAAGGCCAAACACTTCCACGACGAAAGCGACTCATACAACGGCTGATTTGAAGATCCTTCTCCGCTCGCGTAATACCGACAAACAGCAAGCGCCGTTCTTCTTCGAGGCTGGCCAATCCTCCTTCGTCAATCGCGCGTTG
>CAYMFZ010000671.1:1223-3142 GCA_964389585.1 uncultured Pirellulaceae bacterium
CGAGCTCATCATCGTCGCCTGAACTTCGCTCATGAGGAAGGATGCCATCTTCCAAGCCAACGATGTAAACCGAAGGAAACTCGAGTCCCTTCGCGGCATGAAGCGTCATCAAAGTCACATAGTCGGCTTCCGACTCCCAAACGTCGGTGTCGGATACGAGAGCAGATTGTTCAAGGTAAGCCTCCAATCCACCCTCAGGGAATTCGCGATCGAATTCTTGAGTCGCGACAACCAGTTCATCAACGTTGTGGGCACGCTCGAAGCCTTCCTCACTGCCATCGTCGGTCAACCACTCACGGTATCCTGTTTCCTCCAAGACCGCACGGATGACGGGTTCAACTTGTTCTGTTGGCATAAAGGCAAGTCGATCATACATCGCGACAAACTTTAGGATCTTGGCCGTCGGCGCTTTTGAGATACTACTGATTTGATCGCAATCACGAGCCGCATCCAACATCGAAAGATTGTTGTCTTGAGCATGTCTTCGCAGGCGACCGATGGTGACCTTGCCGATCTTTCTCGCGGGGGTGTTGATCACTCGCTCGAACGCAACGTTGTCGCGCGGGTTGTTGAGCAAATGCAGGTATCCCATTACGTCTTTGATTTCTTTTCGTTGATAGAATTCGTGACCATTTACAATTTGGTAAGGAATGCCAACCGAGCGAAGTGCGTGCTCAAGTGAACGTGAAAGCCAGTTGGCGCGGTAGAGAATTGCAAAGTCGCGCGCACGGCGTTCGCCTTTTTGAATTGAAAGCGCGATTGAATCGGCGATGTCGATCGCTTCGTCTTGCGGCTGAGGAAAAGTCACCAAGCGAACGGGTTGGCCATCCTCGTTGTCAGTTAGAAGCTCCTTTTTCTTGCGGCGAACATTGTTGGCGATCAGTTGATCAGCAACGCTCAAGATTGCCTTGGTGCTGCGATAGTTTTGCTCAAGCCGAACGACGTTGAGTTTCGGATAGTCTTTTTCGAACTCAAGAATGTTGTTGATATTCGCTCCGCGCCAGCCATAAATCGACTGATCAGGATCGCCAGTGACGGCGAGGTTTCGAACGGAATGATTGAGCAAACGAATCAGTTGATACTGCGTGAGGTTGGTGTCTTGATACTCATCCACCATCATGTAAGTAAACGTCCTGTCTAACGTCTCTCTTAGTTCAGGTGATTGCCGCAACAGATCAACGGCGTGCAGTAGCAGGTCATCAAAGTCGACGCCGTTGGCCATCTTCAACAGCTTTTGATATTCCGGATAGACTTTGGCAACGATCGCGTCGAGTGCGTGGCCGGGCCGAGGTTGAAATTGTTCCCAAGTAACCCCGTTGTTTTTTACATTACTGATTTGGCTGCTGAGCTTGTCGGCAGAATAGTGTTTTAGATCAACCTCGGCATTCTCAATCGCCTGCTTCATCACCTTCTTGACATCACTCATGTCGTAGATGGTGAAGTTGGGAGACAAGCCGATTAATGGAGCGTGCCGCCGGAGCATCTTTGAACAGAACTTGTGGAAGGTTCCAGTCCAAGTGTGATTTTTTGGCGCAAGTCGACTCAATCGCGTCCGCATTTCATCGGCGGCTTTGTTTGTAAAAGTCAGTGCAACGATGTTGTGCGAAGAAATTCCATTGGCAATCATGTTCGCGATACGATGCGTGATGACGCGCGTCTTGCCACTGCCCGGGCCGGCAAGAATCAATAGTGGTCCGTCGATTTGACCGACCGCGAGCCGTTGTTGCTCGTTCAAAGGTCCAAAAATTTCATCCTTGGCAACGTTGGGCATTTCCGAAATCCTTTTGCGACTTGCGGTGTTGGAACCGAGCCAGCCAAACAGGTGCTAGCACTTTGGCTAAGGCTGTTGTCGCATTTTTGTTGAGCGTGAGCGACTAATCAAACTGATATGTTATATTTTGGAGCAATTGAGACAACCG
>CAYMFZ010000672.1:0-3126 GCA_964389585.1 uncultured Pirellulaceae bacterium
ATCGAGAGCGCGTCTTCGGTGATAGCTCAAGACTAAAAAGTGTTATAGAAGCGGTAAAGTGAGTGCCATTGGGCGCTAGCCTAGGGCCAGAGCAACGAGTGGCTTGTTTTGTTGGTTATCCCGGCCCGAGGCTAGCGCCTACGGCTCATAACAATGAGTTTAAGTTCGTGCTGACGGGAGCAGGATTAAGATTAGGAGTAAGACAGATTTTCGCTTTGCTCAATTCTTGCTCAATCTAATGGGAACTCGTCATTCGCCGCTGCATCGCCATAGAGCGGAAGATACCGATAGTAAACTTCCAGAGTCATGCAAGCCAACGAAGTCGTATAAAGCCGGCCACCCTTTTGCGATGCGTGACCCGTTTCGAAATGCCAACTACCAGCCTGCGCGTCTTGGCCCTTCTCCTGCGTCTTGATGAGGTAATCTCTCATCTCGTTGTTCCAATCATTCCACTGACGACCACCAATATGCTTTAACGTTTGCGTCGCATAATAGTTGTAATACATGTCCTTCTCGCTGGGACCTTTACTGGCAATCGCAGCGACGCCGTCAACCATCCCTGGGACGTTCTTGTCCCAACCCATGTACATGCGGCAAAGCAAGCCAACGGCCGTTCGTGCGTCTGCCGTTTTTCGATTTGGTGGTTGAGTGTATCCATAGTAAGCACCGCCACTGGTCGACACGGAATCGAGAAACTTCTCCGCCAGCTTATAAGTCTTAGGGCTAATGTTCAGCCCCGAGATCTTGCCGCTTTTGAGAGCCATCAATTGCCAGCCAACCGCAGACGTATCGCCCTGTTCGCGCGGCTTGTAACGCCAGCCGCCTCCGATTGGGTCTTGGGCATGCTCGATGTACCACAACGTGCCTTGGGCATATCGACCAAGCTCAGGATCCTTGCTCATCGCGAACGCTTCACCAAACACGATGGCGACCAGTCCATGCGAATACATCGTCCCGCCTGGCTCAAGATAAGAAATGCCATTCTTGCCACCTCGTCTGGCACGCTTGATCAGGAACTCTAACCCTTTACCAACGACCTCTTTGTATTTTCCGGTCTGGTGAGTGTGACCTGCGCCTAGCAATGGGAGAAGCGCCAAAGCAGTCGCGCCTGCACGAGCTTCAGTTAGCTCGCCCGGATCTGGACTGTCGCGGAAGTCACCTGGGCCGCGCGTGTGATCGAAGCTCCACCCGCCATCAGGAAGTTGGTGTTTGACGATCCATTCCAAAGCCAACGCAACGGATTCTTCGGAGGCTGGTGTTCCGCCAAATTGCTTGAGCAAGCGGTCTTTGGATTGGCCCGATCGACTGGAAGTCTCTTCCGCCATGTCTGATGGATTAAGCGGCCCCATGATGGCTTCGTTATCAAACGCATCCATTGCTGCCATGATGTTGCCCGTTTCAAAATCTGGCTCGGGAAGCGAGACTTCGATATCTTCAGCAACTTCGGTTTCGGCGTCGACGGGGATGTCAGACTCGAAAGCTTCTTCGGAACTAAATTCCAAAGCATCCAAATTCATGTCGATCGTCTCGACGGGTTCGGCTGCTTGCTCGCCGGCCTCAAGTGCAACCGACCGTTCTTTTTTTGGCGGCATGACCATGATTGCCAAAACCACAATCACCGCAATGTGCGTCAAGAAGCTGACCATCCAGCTGGGCATCACGTTGAACAGCAAGAATCGACTGCCACCGTCGTCGTCTTCCTCGACCAATTGTTTTGTGGGGGCGGTTGGTTTCGATGCGTTGGTCGGTTTGGGATGAGATTTGCTCATTTCAACTCACGCAAAATAATATTGGGTTTGTATTCGGATTGGTTGGAAGCGACAAAGGCGGGAAGCGAGGCCCATGCATCTTTCAGCATCGCCCTCACCTAATATACAACATTATGTTCTATTTTACTCTACGTTAGCCCTGCGATCTTGCGTCGGTCCTTTTTTTTGAATGGTTGGAGTCGTTTTGAGTCTTGAAGTTTTATCCACAAAATCAGACCTCAAACGGGTCGTGGGCGATTTGCAAAGTTCAAACAAGACCATTGGCGTCGTGCCGACAATGGGAGCCCTGCACGAAGGTCACTTAAGTCTTGTTAAGCATTCGGTTAAGCGATCGGACGCAACGATTGTAACGATCTATGTGAACCCAACGCAGTTTGGCGCAGGAGAAGACCTTGATCGATATCCGAAAACGTTCGACGAAGATGTTGCGAAATTGGAGGCGGAGGGAGCCGATTTTGTTTTTGCTCCGGCGAATGATGAAGTCTATCCTGCCGGGTTTTCCGCCGGGGTGTTGCCACCCGCGATTTCAAAACGGCTTGAAGGCGAATTTCGGCCAACGCATTTCGCGGGCGTTGCGACTGTGGTACTCAAGCTGCTCAACATGACTGAAGCTGATTTCGCTTTCTTTGGTCAAAAAGACTTTCAGCAGGCGATGGTAATCAAGCAGATGGTCGCCGACCTCAATGTGCCGGTGGAGATTCAAATTTGTCCCATTGTGAGAGATGAAGACGGTCTGGCACTAAGCTCTCGCAACACTTATTTGGATTCCGAACAACGAGTGGTGGCGACTTCTTTGAACAAGACGCTTGATCATGTCGAGCAGTTGGTCGTCGGGGGGTTGCGGGACGGGTTCGAAGTCATCACTGAGATGAGGCAAATGTTGATCGATGCGGGTGTTGATAACATTGATTACGCGATTGTTGCTGATCCTGAGACTCTCGCCACGGTCGATTCGATTGACTCTACCGTGGTTGCTTTGATCGCGGCTTATGTGGGTGAGACGCGGTTGATTGATAATCGTGTAATTGCGATTGAGTAAGCGAAATTGAATTGGTTAGCGGTTGGAGCGATAGTCGTTGAACGCTCCGCGATCATAGCGTTAGTGTTGGAGTTAGTGTTGGAGTTGAGCGTTGAGAGTAGGAAGTTGAGAGTAGGAAGTTGAGAGTAGGAAGTTGAGAGC
Source organism: uncultured Pirellulaceae bacterium (assembly GCA_964389585.1). Classification (GTDB taxonomy): domain Bacteria; phylum Planctomycetota; class Planctomycetia; order Pirellulales; family Pirellulaceae; genus Mariniblastus. The sequence continues at coordinate 2,950 of CAYMFZ010000672.1, forward strand.
AGGGAAAAGTGTTGAGGAGTAGGGTTGGGGAGATGGTAATGGTCGCGGTAGCGAGGCGTCAGCGTTTTGATTTCGGAGAAATCAACGACTATCGATTCGGTTCAATGGTTGGGGAAGATTCGAGATAGTGGCATTTCACTCCGTGAAATAGCGCCAAGCCCCTATGCGAAGCGAGGG
>CAYMFZ010000673.1:0-3105 GCA_964389585.1 uncultured Pirellulaceae bacterium
GCAGTGCGGTATTTCACTTGGATTCCTCCGTAATTACGGAATAACCAAGAAGGAATCGTTCACATGCCACGTCTCAAGGGAAAAGTCCCTCCTATTTTTTCATCCTAAGCTGCTAGTCGTTCGTACAAGAATCGCTGGAACTCGATAAAGAGCTTTCGTATTGTTGTGATTCCGCCAAGAAGGTACTCGACAAGTACAAACGCCCAAAAAAGCCGCTCTACAAGTTTGTGAAAGGTATTTTGCTCGCTAAAGCCGGAGACTAAGAACAGGCTCAAAAGCTAATGACGGAAGGTCAAAGCATGTTCAAGAAAGAAACTTACTCACATCTTTACTATTATCGCCTGTTACTGGCAAATGAACTGAAAAGCCTTCTGTCAAAATAACAGAGTGTGATTGCTGATCCGCATTCCAGATCGCTTCTGCCAATTCTGAGGAAGCAACTAACGACATTGATAGCTTGAGCAATCAACTGGGTTCGGCCATCGTTCGAATTCACCAATCTCAGCCGTTGTTCTCTTCAAAGAATTCACAAGACTTCTTTGAACTGGAGGGATGCAAAAAGGCTATCGAACTCGTAGCTTCGTTGGCCGATCTCCGATCACCACAAAAAAAGCTGCCCGAAACAAACAGTCTCGGGCAGCTTTAAATTTTGATCGTTTGGTTGGAGTAATTAGCTTTTTCGGCGTCGAACGAAGATCAACGATGACAACGCTCCAAACAAAATGCCTGTCGTTCCAGGTTCTGGAACAGCGGCGACAAAGTCCACTCGGATGTTGGTGAAGTCGATTCCGTTGTCCGCGTCGCCCGCAGAGTTCGAACTACCGAACGTGTTTGAGTTGACGTGAAAACCCAGGAATCCAAAGTCGAATGAATCGACAGCACCATCAACAACCGAATAAGTTGCTCCGTCAATTACACCTGTCAATTGCAACTCGGTCGCACTTATGCGCTCAATTGAAATTGAACCTGTGTAGCTTGTGTCAGCAGCGAATGTGTAAGTTTCATCTGGTCCAGAAGTGAAAGACGAAAAGCTTCCGCTTCCGGTTGTGGCCATCAATCGTCCTGTCGCAGCACCGGTGTTGTGATCTCGGAAATTCAAGTTCTGATTGGCGGCCGCTGGATTAACGTCCATGTCTAGCATATAGCCTGGCAAACCAATTTCAGATCCACCAATACCAGTGTCACCATAAAGCGCGTTTGGCGTACCAGACGAAGCGCTAACATCGGCATCCAAACCCGCACGACCTAGCGTGTCAAAAAGACCTACTCTGAACGACGAAGAATTTGAGCCGATCGTAGCAGGAGCTGTAAAAGTATAAGTCGCTGTGAGGACATCGCCGACATTACCCAGCGTTTGCGTTGCGAAAACGGTATGCAGACCTCGGCCAGACGTGCCGGTCACCAATCCCAATGATCCAACCGCAATTTCATCGCCAGCACTTGAACTTGACGTCCACCAGTTTGTGTCATCGGCACCCGTTTTAGCTCTGTCGCCATCGGCAAAACTGTCGTTAAAAATTACGTCGGCTTCAAGCGATCCAGAGATCATTGCGAGCGAGAGGATTGCTCCTGCTGTTGCGCAAAATGCTGACTTGAAAATTTTCATAGGTGCTTCCCAGGATGAAATCAAATTGAAGTGGGTGGGAGTGTAGGTGTAGAGTTCTGACTAGCTTCATGAACGAATAACTCATAAAGCCAAATACTTATTACACCAGCGTATCACCCCGATTCGCGACTTGCCAACCATTACGAAAGGAAAAGTCAAATTTCTTACCCAAACTTACGATAATGCCTGTCAAACCGCATTTATCGCGGAATTCCTCGTATTTGTACGGTGTTTCGAGCGAAAATACTCAGCCAAAATTAAAGTTTTGCACTGAAATAGGGCCAATTCACTGGGTTTAATCAAGATTGGTATTGGGTTGAATTCATAATTACCACCCTCCTCTGGCCAAAAACGCAGAGTAAAACCATCCCGCCCAACTCTAATTTGTCCCTCACAACCATTACGATTGATGAAATCAATTTGAGTTTCGTACGGAGCATGGTAGGTATGAGCAATCGTCGCATCTTTATTAAGCAATCACTCGCTCTTACGATTCCCTTAATTGTTAGTCCCATCGTTTTAGGGTCCAACGCACCTAGTGAACGAATCAATGTCGGTTTCATCGGTACCGGCAATCAAGGGATGGGGCTGCTCAAACGATTTATCAATCGAGACCTTGGAAATGTGCTCGCGGTTTGCGATGTGAACGAAGGAAGTTTTGGGTACAAACAACCGGACCATTTTTACGGTCGTGAACCAGCGAAGAAAATGGTTAACGATGCCGCTGCGAAAAAATCTAAGAGTGGCAAATCGAATCAATGTCAGGCTTACGGAGACTTTCGCGAAGTCCTAAAGCGTGATGATATCGACGCGGTCATTATCGTAGTCCCTGATCACTGGCACCGCATCATTTCCATCATGGCTTTAGAAGCTGGCAAGGATGTCTATTGCGAAAAGCCATTGACGTTTTCAGTTTCCGATGGTCGTAAGATGATCGAAGCGGTTCGTAAGAACGATCGTGTCTTTCAAACAGGAAGCCATGAACGCTCGAATCCGGTCAGCCAGTTCGTGTGCGAGGCGGTCAAAGCCGGGAAGATTGGCAAGATTAAAAAGATCGTCACCAAAGTCGGGTTCAATAACAAGATCAGCCCCAAACCAGGTTGGAAGCCGATGCCTGTGCCGAAGACTTTCGACTATCGAACGTGGCTTGGTCCCGCACCTGATTTACCTTATCACGAGGATCGTTGCTTGTATCGATTTCGGTTTCACTACGATTACTCAGGAGGCCAGATCACCAATTTTGGCGCGCACTGCAATGACATGGCTCACTGGGGAATGGATCTTGATACTGGTGGTCCGATAGAGATCGAATGTGAAGGCGCAGGCTTCTTGCCTGAAGGTAGCCTCTTCAATACGGCGACTGAAACCCGATTCAGATGCAAATACGAAAATGGAGTCGAGCTTTTTTGTGAGAGTGGATCAGAAGGAGTCCAAACTCGTTTTGAAGGCAATGACGGATGGATGGTGACCGGTTATCGCGGAACGTATGCCTCGGATCC
>CAYMFZ010000674.1:0-3083 GCA_964389585.1 uncultured Pirellulaceae bacterium
GGTAAGTCTGTTCCAATTGAAAATGACATCCGCGATTGTCTGCTTAAAGTCATCGAGGAAAAATGACCGTGATGCAGAACGTCAAAAAGTGTAGAACGGTTGTCTCAACCGTTCCGCATCCTGAGTCGGAGTCAGAACAGAGCCCGAGCCGGAACAGAGGCCAAGTCAGAACCGAGCCAGAATCGAGCCAGAACTAAGCCCGAGCCAGAACTAAGCCCGAGCCAGAACTTAAGCTTAAGCAAGGGCGGAACAGTTGAGGACAACTGTTCTACAATCAGTTCTAATGTTCGACTCTTTCAACCACTTCCAGACCGCCCGAAGCTATGAGCGACAACAAAGAAGAGAATCCAAAAAATCGGCCGGGCAACTTGCGAATCATTCGCAACCGCATTATCGCCGGCTTGTTCGTAATCCTTCCGATTTTCATCACCTATGCCGTTATCAAATGGCTTTATGACACGCTATACGCGATTGCCTTACGACCGATTTCAGCCTTTTTAAAACGATGGTGGGAACTCGATCAAGAATCTCCATCGTGGATGCTGGACACGATGCTTTCGTTGGCCGCGTTTGCTTGTGTGTTGGCAATTCTATTTGTTGCCGGAATGTTCTTTCGATCTCGAACCCATCGGTTGGTCGATTGGACTTTGATGAACGTGCCAGGCGTGAATACGGTTTACTCCGCCGTAAGCAAAGTCTTCAATGCGATTTCCAGTTCGCAAGGCGGCACCGATAAATTCAAACGCGTGGTGCTTGTTCAGTTTCCACATCCTGGCATGAAAGCACCAGCGTTCGTGACCGGTGAATGTACTGATCAAGGGACCGGCAGAACGATCTTGTGCGTCTACGTTCCCACAACGCCGGTTCCAACATCTGGTTACATGTTGATGGTCGAACAGGCCGATGTCGTTGAGCTAAACTGGGATCTCGAAGAAACGTTACAAGCGATTGTGTCGGGCGGAATCACGGTACCTGACACAGTAACTTTTCAATCGGATCGACCCGCAATCGTTGAGCCACAAAGTAATCATTCTTCCGCCAATGACTAACCGCAAGTAATCTCGTGACCGCACAAGAATTTAACTTTGATGGCTTAATCGGCCCAACGCACAATTACGCCGGTCTTTCGTTCGGCAATGTGGCCTCCACGTCGCATCGAAACTTGCCCTCTAGTCCTCGGGCTGCGGCACTTCAGGGACTGGAGAAGATGAAGTTTGTCGCCGATCTCGGAATTGGCCAATGCGTTCTGCCTCCGCTGCGTCGGCCTCGATTCGAATTCTTGCGAGAACTCGGATTCACTGGATCAGATCAACAACTGATCGAGAAAGCTTACGCGAGCCAGCCAGAGTTGGTGGCGATTTGTTTCTCCGCGTCGAATATGTGGACTGCCAATGCGGCAACGGTTTCGCCATCGGCGGACTGCGAAGATGGCCGACTACACATTACGCCCGCCAATTTGTCGTCAACGCTTCATCGTTCGATTGAATACCCATCGACAACGCGAAATTTGAAAGCCATTTTTGCTGATGAAGCCAGTTTTGTTGTTCATTACGCGTTGCCATCCCAGTTGGCGCTCTCAGACGAAGGCGCTGCCAACCATACGAGATTGTGTGGGAAACATGATGGGCCTGGAATTGAGTTTTTCGTTTTTGGCGTGGATGGAATGACAAGCAATTCTACTACCCCGAAAAAATTTCCCGCCAGACAAACGCTGATGGCCAGTCAGGCGGTCGCTAGGAATCATGGTTTGCATTCGAAACAAGTCGTTTTCGCTCAACAAAACCCTGACGCCATTGATGCTGGTGTTTTTCACAACGATGTCATCTCGGTTGGTAATCAAAACGTGTTGTTGTGTCATGAAATGGCTTTCGTCGATCAAACAAAGACTCTTGCGAAGTTAAAGCAGAAGTTCGCCCAAATGTTTGTCTCTGAACTGCATGTTGTCGAGTTTTCAAACTCGGAAATTCCGATGGCTGACGTTGTTTCGAGCTATCTTTTCAACAGTCAGCTTCTTACTCGGCCTGATGGCAAAATGACTTTGGTTTGCCCAATCGAAGTCAAGGAAAACGAAAATGCTCGGCGTTGTACTGAACGGCTGATCAGCGAAAACAACCCGGTCGATGACGTTGCGTTTTTGGATCTTCGACAAAGTATGAACAATGGTGGTGGCCCGGCGTGTTTGCGATTGCGAGTTGTGTTGGATGAAGACCAACAGGCGTCCATTCATCAAGGAGTCATTCTGACGGATTCGCTTTACGAGCAACTAAAGTCGTGGGTGGAATCAAATTACCGAGAGCAGCTAATTCCCGATGATCTGCGAGATCCGAAGTTGTTCGATGAATCATTGTCGGCGATGGAGTCGCTTGCGCGTATTCTTGATTTGCCGGCTGACGTTATTTTGGATTCTTAGTTGCGAGTTTGGGTCGATCTGGAGTTCGATTTTCCTTGAAGTTGAGACTTGGGCTTTCTGCGCACATTCTGCGCACATATTGACCACGGAGTGATCAACGACAATCAAGAACGATTGTCGTTGATTGTTCCGCAATTGATTCGCATTCGAGACTTTCATCGCGCCGTCGTCTGTGCCAAAATACGTGCTTTGAAAAACTGTCTTTCCCGAATAAAGCCATGTCCCCCCCGTCAACTGACGCGAAGCCGAAGAAAAAGCAGAGTGAACATTGGAGGAAAAGTCTTCAAGTCGTTTACTTCATCTTGGGTGTATGGTTTCTGATTTCGCTTGGATGCGGTGTTTTGTTTCGAGATCTACTCGACGCAAACTTGCCAAATATTGGTGGCGCACCATTTGGTTTTTGGATGGCACAACAAGGATCCATTATTGGTTTTCTGGTTTTGTTATTCGTTTATATGTTGTTGATGAATCGCTTGGACAAAACGTGTGGCCTCGATGATGGAGACCGCGCATGACTCAGGGAATTTGGAATTTCATTTTTATCGGTGCTTCGTTTGCACTCTATATCTGGATTGCACTTCGCTCACGCGCTGCGACGACTAAGGAATATTATGTCGCCAGCAGTGGCGTCTCTCCATTCGCCAATGGCATGGCGACGGCGGCGGACTGGATG
>CAYMFZ010000675.1:0-3082 GCA_964389585.1 uncultured Pirellulaceae bacterium
TTTTTGCTTCGGGTTCACCATCATTGGAAAACAAACGAATGGTGCCTTGGCCTGTGTCTTGATCGCTGGTGCTGATTGTTGAATGACCATTGGTAACTCGCAACTCGCCGCCGTTTGAGACATTGATCTCAGCATTTGAAAAGTTATGAACCTCTGATCTCAATTGCATCGAGCCCGTGTCACGAACATTGATAATCCCTGCATTGGATATTGAGTTTGGTCGAGCAGATGTTCGTTCGGCAAAAGTTAACCCGCCCGCGGCAAAGTCAACGCTCGCTCCACTGCCAACGGTGAATTGAAGAATTCGACCACCCGCTCCATTGTTCACGACTCCTGCCGCTCCAACATTTGCGATGGCATTGTCGCCATTTGGAATGGTACCGTTATCAATCCCCCAGTTCTCTGGGGTCCCCCAATCCAATGTGCCTGCTCCTCCTGTCCAGTTGTACTCGATTTCCTGAGCAGCAATCGGATTGCACGCGAGCAGTGCCAGGAATGTCGTTAAAACAGAGAACTTAATTTTCATGAATGCACCTTAGATTGATGGGCCCGTTTTCGTCTTACGCCGGGTCGAGTTCGCGTCAATTTTGACGACTATGCCAATTTGGCAATTCGTACGACCTCTGCTTCAATCCTCTAATCGCGAAGGGATTCTGCGAACGGACAAATAAACTAAAGTTTTTAAAGGAGGGGAAGCCAATTGTTCGTGCCGCTAAATTCGTAACTTTCACTCTGCAAAATCCGACAAAAACAACAACCTCCATTTGAATTACCGAACTCGTTTGCATTGGCTTGATAAACTGAATTCACCACTTCCTAATTTTCGTGACCGGAGAAACGCGTGCTTAATGAGGATGAGTTTCAGGCTTTGATGGCCAAAACGCGCGATGGCGATCAAGAAGCCGCTTTGAAAATCGTTGAGATTTACGAGCCGGAAATTCGGCGTGCAGCGCGAATGAAAATGAAGGATCCACGCATGCGGCGAATCGTCGATTCGATGGACATCTGCCAATCCGTCTTTGGCAAGTTCTTCAAAAGTGCGGTCAATGGTTCGTTCGATCTCGAAAAACCCGAGCAGCTCTTGGGATTGCTAATTACCATGACTCGAAACCGAGTGGTCGACGAACACCGCCGTCAAACTGCGCAAAAACGCAAGTCGGCTGATGGCGAACAAATCGAATCGGATCCAGAACAAATCGTTCAAGAAACTTCGGGCCCCCGAACCAAAGCCATCGACAAAGAGCTTTTAACCGAGGTGCGTTCACGCCTCAAACCAAGGGAACTCCAAATCGCTGACCTGCGCAATTCGGGCCTTTCGTGGGATGAAATTTCGGTGGAGCTCAATGAATCCGCCGATGGACTTCGTAAACGCCTTGAGCGAGCCATTCAAAGAGTTCGCTCTGAGCTTGGGCAAATCGACGCGCAATAGTTGCCGAACGATTTTCTCTCAACTCGTCGACTTCTTTTCCCTATCACCTTTGGCGACACTTGCGTCGCGACGGCGCTCAATAGTTGCTTGCACCCGGCGGATATGTTCTGTTTTATCATGTCCGAAACTACAGGCGGTTTTCGTACTAGGTATTGAGGAATCCAAATTTGGAAAACACATCTTGGGGTGGAATCAGGATTGTCAAAGGATCGTGTGCTAAACCTTGATGACGTTATCTTGGAACAACAGAAACGCTGGACCGAAGACGACCATGTTCCAGTTGAGACTTTGGTCACGAAACACAAGTTGGGCGATCGCCCGGACCAAGTTCTCGATCTGATCTACGGCGAAATCTTGCTGCGCGAGTCAATCGGGCAAACTCCTTTGGAATCTGAATATCATGAGAGATTTCCAAATCTTTCAGAATCTATCTCTCGACAATTTCAAGTCCATCGCGCGCTCCAGCTTGATCCCGCTGACCCAGGTCTTTCGACAGCACGCGGAGGTCGAACTTTTCCCGCAACGATTCGCGATGTCAGCAAGATCAGCCAAATTCAGATCCCGGGATTTGAATTGCTTAGCCTCGCAGGCAGGGGAGGAAGCGGCGTCGCTTATCGGGCAATCGACTCCAAACTCAAACGCGTAGTTGCGATCAAATTACTGTCCAGTGTTGACTCGTTGGATGAAAAGCGTCGAGACCAGTTGTTGCGTGAGGCCGAGTCAGCGGCCTCGCTCGTTCACCCGGCTATTGTGAAAGTTCACCAAATCGGCGAGACATCCGGGACACCTTTTTTGGTGATGGAATTTGTTGATGGTGGTTCACTTGCTGACAGAATGAAGCAAGGACCGCTTGTTGCCGAAGAAGCAGTAAAAATCGCAAGCACAACAAGCAACGCGATTGCCTACGCTCACGGGCAAGGCGTCGTTCATCGTGACATAAAGCCGGGAAACATTCTGCTTGACCAAGCTGGCAATCCATTCGTTTGCGACTTTGGATTGGCCAAACGTTTGGACGCCGAACAGTCAATGCACACCACGGACGTTGTCGGCACGCCGGCATATATGCCACCTGAACAGGCTCGTGGGGAAGCGGCAGACAAGCGATCGGATGTCTATTCTCTGGGTGCCACGCTTTACGAAATGCTAAGTGGACGCTCGCCGTTTCAAGCCGCGACTCCATGGGAAATTTTGAATCAGGTGTTGATGACTGACCCGGTTCCATTGCGTCAACTCAATCCGACCATCCCCAAAGATCTCGAAACCATCTGCACGAAGTGCCTTGAGAAAGACCCGGCGCGTCGCTACGAATCCGCTCAAGACATTGTTGATGAACTAGGTCGTTTCTCAGCAGGGCAACCGATTCAAGCAAGGCCTGTGAGTGCGATCCATCGCATCGGAAAATGGTGTTCAAGAAATAAACGCGTCGCCGCACTCGCAGCCACATCGCTTGGTCTTTTGCTCGCATTGGGAATCGGATCCACGATGGTAGCGTTTAGTCTTGCCGCAAAAAATGAATCCATTAGAACGGCCGAAGCCAAAGCCGTCGCCGATCGCTCTGCGGCAGTGGGGTCCTTACAAACCCTCGTTGACTCGCTTTACGAAGACCTTTCCAAGAACGAAGCCACCATCAAGACGCGAGAGAAAGTCGTCAAT
>CAYMFZ010000676.1:0-2174 GCA_964389585.1 uncultured Pirellulaceae bacterium
TTCATTTCAACTCAGGAAAGAAAAGTCGTGGGTTCTCAATAAACAAGTCGTGTCGAAATGACTTCGAAACGAATTTTGTTGATCGGGCGTGGAACTGAAGGATTAATAACGGCGTAACCTTGCGGAACGCCATCTGGATCTTTAGCTTCGAAATCAATCGGAGGAAACGCTCCGACGTCTGGCGTCTTATCGACCCAATTGTCTGTGACTCCCGCCGTGTTGGGTGGCGACACTGTAGAGCTTGGTTCGACTTCAATTGCATCAATCTGCCAGATGCGCATTTGCATCGGTTCACCAAACGCATCGACGACTTCCAAAAAAGCATCGTCGTCTGAATTCCCAATAGCTTGATTACCAAGCAATTCGATTGCAGGCGTCCCATCAATGTCCAATTGAGCAAGCGTTTGATACAAATACTCGCCGGGTAAATTGAACTTTTCAAAATACCTTGGATGCGTTTCCCCGTTAGCGTCTAGTGTTGGATCAAGCACTAAGGTTGAACGGAAGTTTCCCCAAGCCCGAACACGCGACGATCGGAACCCATTCAAGAAACCTCGCAATCCAGGGTGTCGCACGTTTAACCAATCTGTAAAACCAGTTCCACCAGTCCCAGGAGGTTCAGTCGTTGGAAAAACCCCTAAGTCCGTATTGAACTTGAATGTTAAGTTGCCATCAGCATCTCGGATTGGAGTGCCCCCTCCATCGACATCAATCAACGGACGAGGAAGCTCGGCACTGATGATATCCTGCATCACACGACGCTTGAGGTTTCGCACTTGAAGACCAAGATAATCTGGCCGACCATCACCAGATGGCTGAGGCAAAACGTCTCCATAAAGCGGATTTGAAAAAACAGATCCAGCCAAGTCAGAAAGTGCGACTGGAAGCCTCCGTACTTCATAATCCTCTAACTCGGTTTGCAAAATCTGTTCAATCTGGCGAATTCTTGCTTCAGTTGCCGCTTCTTTCGCATCGTCTTGTGCGCTCTTCATAACGCCCAAAGCCAATGACGAAAGCACAGCGATGATCGCAATCACGAACAACAATTCGATGAGAGTGAAACCGCGACGCTCTAAATTTTTGGTAGGTGAAAAGTTCATGGAGTTGCCTTTGAGTGAAACCAAAAGGTAAGGGTTCAAAGGAAATGGTTAGTTCGTGTTGAGATATTTTTCGACGCGACCTTCAGCAAAGTTCACGAGGTTGTCTGCGCCCTGAACACCTGACCCCGTGATGTCGCCAGGATTACCAGGTAGGCCATCACTTCCGTAAGTCACAATCTGAAAACTTGTCGGGTTGAAGAACGCAAACGGAGCAGTCGCTGTTGAACCGTCGTGATAGGCACCAAACCCGTAAGACTTGAAATCGAGATAGCGAATCGCAATGTCGCCATCATCATCGTCGCCAAAGGTTTGGTTGTATCTCGCAAATGCCCCACTGGCGTCGACTTCTAATTGCCCCTGCTTGAAGTCGAAGTAAATATTTCGCTCGACAGTCAACAGCGTTGGCGTCGTTGCAAAGGGAGTCCCATCTGAATAGGTGTTGTCATTGAACGCACAGATTGTCATCACTCCAGTCGTAGCTCCGCTGGTATCCACCACAACATTCCCAGTCAGCGGATACTGCTTGTTCTTGCAAAGACCTGAAAGCCAAAACTGAAGGCTCGACGTTTCATCTAAATTTACCCCAACGTTCATCCACCAACGATTAAGACGAGAAACTGAGTCACCAGGAAATGCATCAGCCGACTCTCGATTCCGCGGTGCCATCTTGTTCAAGTACCGCTGCATATCCGCTGCGCTACTAATTTCGAAAGCTGCATTCGCTCCAATCGTGGGCGGATAGAAACCGTTGTCATTTTTGAACTGCTCAATCGCCAACTCCATTTGCTTGATCTCAAACACCTGCGTCGATTCGCGCGCTGTTTGCAGGGCGCGAATAACTGCAGGGGCCAAGAACCCAATCAGGATCCCAATCACCGTGATCACGATTAGCAATTCTGTAAGTGTGAAAGCCGCTCGCGTTTTTTGATGGCGGGAAGTAATCATGCTGGGTTCTCCAGAAAAGTTTCTGTGGGTTGTTGGTGGTGTTTCAGTGATTGATTGAAAAACGTTTTTTGTCGTTTGGTATTCTTGGTTTTGAGATTTCGAAACTGAGCCGGAATTTGAATCAGAATG
>CAYMFZ010000676.1:2184-3051 GCA_964389585.1 uncultured Pirellulaceae bacterium
TGGTGTTTCAGGAATTATTAAAAACGGTTTTGTGTTTTGAACTTTAAGGCTTTGGATTCTTCGTTTGAATATCTTTGTTGCGATTTCGAATTGCCGGAATTTGAATCAGATTGAGACTCGAGTCTCAGTTTGAGTCGGATAGATAGCTCAGGCTCAAATCATTCTCAGGCCTTGTTTAATCAAAGGCCCGAGGCTTGCGCCTACGGCTTACAGCTGCTGATTTGGCGACTCATCCTCGCGCCGGCTCAGGCTGGAAGCCTAAACAACTATCTATGCATTTCGCATTCCTAAACCCGCCCCTTTGCCTATTTTTTATTACTTGTCAGACCCGAAATGATCGCGATCAATGGCATGAACAACGACGCCACGATGAACAGCACGACCAGACCGAGAAAGATAATCATCAACGGCTCGATCATCTTCATCATTCCATCAGTCAACTGCTCAACTTCTTCTTCGTAGTAGTCAGCGACCTTGTACAACATGACGTCGAGCTCACCGGTTTCTTCACCGACCGCGACCATGTTGACCACGAGATCTTCGACGACTGGCTTCTTGTAATTCAGGAAGTACCAAGCACCGCCGATCAACGACATGAACGCACAACCGTAGATGACGTAAAACCACATCTCTGGCTGTACAAACAAAATCGAAAGTGGCGGCAGCGAGCAGGCAAGAATAAAGAAGAAACCTGCCACGGCATGAAAGCCGGGATAGGCGTGAGCTTTCATCGGATTGGCGATCGTGTCACCTTCGCGAATTGAGTCAGTCACCTTCGAGTAAACTTTTTCAAACATCGCGTTGCCAGATGTTTCGCGCGTAATCGTAAGTCCTTCAATCATCGGAACACCCGAGGCGACAATCGCA
>CAYMFZ010000677.1:0-2742 GCA_964389585.1 uncultured Pirellulaceae bacterium
GTTCGACGCTGATGTACGGGTAGAATTCGAAGTTCAGTCAGGACCGTTAACCCCCACTCGCTTGCGCTCTTGCGCTTCGAGCTTGTATTTTTAATCGCCTACGTTGGCGCAGGCAGATCACGTTTGACGAAAATTCTCAGCCCCAGCCAATAGAACAACACGCCAATCATTATCAGAATCGCATAGTTCGCGAGTCCTCCCAAACCGACGATTGCTCCTTCTGCGTCGTAGAGCAAAATCCAAAAGGGAGAAGCAGGGTACTCCTGCGCTCGTTCGATCAAACTTGCAGGATGGTAAAGCCCAAACAGGCTCAGGTTTTCCGCCCACTTAAATCTCTCCGACCCCATCCCCAACATTTTCAAACCAGCGTTGCCAAAGAAAACCGCAGCCACGACCCCAAGTGTTCGCCAGCGGTATCGGTCTAGTGCCGAGCAAAACGCTGCGAAACCGCTCAGGCAAAACCCAATGCAAAACAGATTGACTAACCCTGGCAAATACGCGACGGGATTGACGACGGAGGCCATCGAAATCGTTTCTGTCTGTGGCGGTAAAAACCTCAATGGAATCCGATAGTCAGCTATCGGAATTCGAATTTCTGGATACGTCGACTCTTCAACGCTAGTCGTCCAAATCCCCAGCGACATCCCAAGCCAACCGATCATCACCAAGACGAACAGAAACAAAATCGTCAGTTTCGCGTGGTTAAGATAAACTTGCCGTCGGCTGACGGGTTGAGAAAGCAACATCTCCATCGTGCCGCGACTAAGTTCACCACTGACGACGTCCGAACCACGGACAAGCCCCCATGCGCAGACCATCGTGACCATCATTGGTTCGTCTAACGTCAAAGCCGTTCTGCCCAAATAAGAAACAAGCCAATCAAAATCGACGCTGGCGAATTTCCGCCAGTCTTTAGGCAATAAGTCAATGATTTGCCGAAATTGGGCCGTGTCTAACTCACCGACAATCCAAACTCGAAACCAGCAAAAGATAAACACACCGAACGCCAAACCAGCGAACAGCAAGATTCCCTCCGCAACATACTTTCTGGCAAGCGGCCCACTCATGCGGTTGCCTCCGTTTGTGTTGCAATCGAATTGGGATGATGAAAATGATCATAGACAGATCGCAAGCCAACGGGCTGAACGTAAACGTCGGCCAACGGTGCTTCGGCCAGCCATTTGAGAACTTCGGAAAGCTCTCCCGGCGTTTCGATTTGAATTGCGTTTCCAGATTGTTTGATTTGAATCTTCGACTTGAGATCCGCAGGAGCTTCCGGCATTTCACCGTTTAAGTGAGCGGTAATTCGATGCTGCTTTTTCAATTCAGTAACAGATTCAACGTGGACCAGTTCGCCCGCTCGAAGAATTCCAACTCGATCACAGGTGTCTTCAATTTCAGGCAACACATGAGATGAAAAAATAACGGTTCGCCCTTCTTGCTTGGCTTCGCAAATCATTTCCATTAGTCGTCCACGGACTGTTGGATCCAAATTCGCGGTTGGTTCATCAAGGATGATTAGAGGGGCTTCGTTAGACAAAGCGATTGAGAGCGCAAGCTTTTGACGCATCCCGGTTGACATCAATCCGACCCAACGGGAAAGATCCAACTCCAAACGATCAGCGATTTCTAACGCCAACTGGTAGCTCGAGTTCTCGCGAAACCCCGAGAACAGTTTCAAGACGTTTCGACCACGCATCATTCGAAACAGTCGCGCATCGCCGGGCAGATAAGTTACGTGGTGGTGAACATCGACACGTTGAGCATGGCAGTCTAAATCACAAATCGATGCGGAACCACTAGTCGGATTCAGGAAGCCAAGCAGCAATCGCAGGAGCGTCGATTTCCCGGCACCATTGGGACCAAGCAAGCCAAAAACTTCGCCCTCGTTGATTGAAAGCGAGCAATTGTTGAGCGCGGTGAAGTTACCAAACCGCTTGGTCAGCGATTCAATCTTGACGATAGGTTGAGTCATGAAAGTTATCTACCTAAGCGGCTCCTGCCCCATCAATCGTCGCAACATTCCGATTTGCCCTGCGTGAATCATCTCGTGATCACCCGCAAACAAAAGCGCCCCATAACGCGTGGCGTAAGCAGAAGTCGGCGGACCAAGCGGACTATCAAGCTCAGCTTCATCATAAGTCGGAACTTCGATTCGCATTTGAGCGTGAACTCGATCTAACGTTTCACAAATTTCAACTGGCGAAGGGTAAGCATCACGATCAGCAATTGGCGTCGTTCCACGCATGAAGAGCTTTCGAAAACTACTCGACATTAACTGTTTGTCGACATCACGATCACGTCCGCGCTGCTGAAACAACGTCAGTCCATATTCCGACATGGCGAGATGGCCAACTTGCCACGCAATGTGTGTCGTGTAGGAATCGGGGGTCCAAAACCACTGATCATCGGTCAAGTCTTCTAACAAAGACGAACTGTAAACTCTTGCGAATTCGATGTGACGAATTGCCGTTTGAAGCCGCGAGGAAATATTGTCTGGAATGTTGTAGTCGTGTTCAAACATTTTTTAAGTTGACAGGTTGGGAGTCTGAAATAGAAGACAAAAATTCAATTTGAGATTTCAGATTTGAAATTTGAGTTCGAAATTTGAGACTGAATTTGAAATTTGTATGGGAAATTTGAATGGGAAATTTGAATGGGAAATTTGAAATGGAGATTTGAGATCAAATCTGAAATCGAACTTTCAAATTTCGAATCCAAGAACAGCAACCTCTACTCATT
>CAYMFZ010000677.1:2752-3048 GCA_964389585.1 uncultured Pirellulaceae bacterium
AACGATCACACCCA
This sequence comes from uncultured Pirellulaceae bacterium, assembly GCA_964389585.1. Classification (GTDB taxonomy): domain Bacteria; phylum Planctomycetota; class Planctomycetia; order Pirellulales; family Pirellulaceae; genus Mariniblastus. Next base: position 2,767 of record CAYMFZ010000677.1, read on the forward strand.
ACGGTAACGCCTCAACGCCGACGGCACTTCTTGTTCCTACTCCTGCGTCATCCCCAAAAACTGACTTCATCAATTCACTACAACCATTGATTACAGCCGGCTGCTGAATGAAGTCGTGCGTGCAATAGACCAAGCCCAGTAGTTTGACAACGCGTTTAATTTTGTCGAGACTTCCCAAATGCGACTTAAGCGTCGACAGCATCGTTAGACCTGCCTGACGAGCGGCTTCATAGCCTGCTTCTTGATCAACGTCTTTGCCGACGCAACCTTTAAGCAAAGAAC
>CAYMFZ010000678.1:0-3035 GCA_964389585.1 uncultured Pirellulaceae bacterium
CTGTAGCACCGCTCAAAAAATCTTCTTGACGCTTGTCATTCAATTGCGAAAATGACTGCGTCTTCTATTCAGTTCTGAAAAAAGTCTTCAAGAAGGGTCGGCATGCAAGCTCCCTCGTCATTCGCTTTGGTCACGCCTCGCGCAGTATCACCATTTTCTGGTGAGTCGCTACCTCTCGCTGATCTAATTCGAGACTATCTCTACGACAACGATGTCCGAACAATCCGTTTGGTCGGACAAGGCAAATCGACCGCACTATCACATTTGGCCGCTGAATTTTCCGACACCGTTGGCATTCGATTTATCGACGGTGAGTTACCCACTGACCTCGATGAATGGCTGTTGACGGTTTTTGCTTGTTCCGATGAATTCAAGCCTGACATCGAGCTACAGATCGCAAATTGGTCGCAAGATGATGTCATTGAATACTTGATGGCGAAAGATCGAAGTAAATGTAAATCCGTGATGCAACGATTGACGAAGTCGGAAGATATTTGGTTGGGCAATCGGTCGCCGCTTGCGCTTTCGATTGTGCTTGACGAAATGATTCAATCAGATCGGATCCAATCCGCTGAAGAAGCGGTTATGCAACATTTCGATTCGTTGGATTTGAGTGAATCTCAGCGGTCGAAGCTTGGTTATCTAACATTTCAACACTTGTTCGACAACGAAGCTTTGGGCAGGACACTTTCAAAGCTAGTTCCCCAAGTCATCGACCGTCGGACCACCAAGTTTCTTTGCAATCAACCTATTCGATACGCTTTGGCGAAACGAGAAATAATCAGTTCGTTGGAATCTGGCTTGATTCCCAAAGTCATGAATCAGGCTTGGCCACGTTCTTTTGTGCGACTCGTTGCCGCAGGAATTGCCCAGAATGTTGAAGTCAACAACTTTCTAAACCGACTGGCAAACAAGGCGGAATTCCGCGGTGCGCCGAACGCAATAAGCTTGTTGATTCGAAATGATCCGAATTGGCGACCAACTCTCAAGCGACGACTGAATCTTGACAAAGCACAAATATCCGGAGTCAATTGGAAAAACGTTTGTGTTGAAAAGTCTTCGATGCTTGGTATCGACTTTTCGAATGCGAGCCTACAAAAAGCGAGCTTCACAAAATCTCTTTTAACTTCAGGCGATTTTTCTTGTGCGGACCTGACGGGGGCTCGGCTGAAAAAAGTTCAGGCATCTCGCTGTAATTTTTCAGATGCAACAATGAGAGGTGTTCTCGCCCAGTCGGCGGGACTTCGAAAAGCAAACTTCGAGAATGCAATTGCCGAGTTTGCGGATTTCACTTCTGCTGTTTTCAAAGGGGCCAATCTGCGTCGCGTCAATTTTTCGAATTCAAAACTCTCATTGGCCGATTTCCTGGGGTGTGATGTGACCGATGTTGATTTTTCCAATGCCAAACTCGATAACGCGACGCTTGAGCGATTGGACTTACGCACGGTTAGATTTGATGGTGCAAACTTAACGAAAGCCGCGATGTCGAAATGTGACATGGAGGGAATTCGAATCGACGATGCCATATTGAACAAAGCTGGGCTCAATGACGCGATATTGACGAGTTCAAGGCTTCGAAATGTTTCGCTGGCCGGATGTCGATTTCACAACTCGAAACTTGCGGAGGTCGATTGGGAAGGCTGCGATCTGCGCGGGGCTCAATTTGTAAATACGCACTTTCAAATGGGCTCAACGAGATGCGGAAAAGTCGACAGTCCTTATCCCTCTCACGGCACGCGAACCGGATTTTACACCGACGAGTACGACGAGCAGTATTTCAAGCGTCCTGAGGAAATTCGCAAAGCAAATCTTTGTGATTGCGACCTTCGAGGTGCTCGCGTGTTGAAAACCGATTTCTATTTAGTTGATCTGCGTGGCGCAAAATACGACGAAAAGCAACGCGAACATTTCCAGCGTTGTGGCGCGATCTTAAGCGATTGAACGACGGAGTCGGAAGTTGCAATGCTGTTCGGTTGATTAGAATTTAGACGCAAAGCTCGGGAGCGTCAAAACTCGCGAACCCTTGCTCAAACAGCCTCTGCGCGTCTTAGCGCCCTTCGCGAACTCTGCGTTGAAACTTCTTATGAAAACCAAGAAAGTTCGCGTAGCTTCAAATGCCTGTTAGGAATCTTGGTTCGAAAATGTTGCTTGTTCTAAACGCAAAGTTCGCGGAGATCGCAAAGACGCGCAGAGTTTTGCACAGATAGCCTTTGCGTGTCTCGGCGTCCTTCGCGAACTCTGCGTTGAAATTTCTACTTGAAAAACCAGCGAGGTTCACAACAACACAATTGGCCAGGTCAAAGTCAAACGTCAATTTCGCTGGCGTATTCTGCTCGTTCCATAATGAACCGGAAACGCGCGGAGGCATCTTTTCCCATCAAGTCACTGATCACACGGTCGGTTTCCAATTGATCGTCAATTTCGACTTTTAACAATCGTCGCGACTCTGGGTTAAGTGTCGTTTCCCAAAGCACTTTGGGCATCATCTCGCCAAGACCTTTAAAGCGGGTTATTTCAGGATTTGCTCGGCCGTCACCGTGCTCGGCAAGAATTCGAATGCGATCATCTTCATCAGCCGCCCAGTGAGTTTGCTTTCCGATATCAATCCGAAAAAGTGGAGGCACAGCAATGTACAGTCGACCATCGGAAATCAACTGAGGCATGTGTCGGTAAAAGAACGTCAGCAGCAACGTCGTGATGTGGTGACCGTCTGAATCGGCATCGGCAAGCAGGATCACTTTCTCGTATCGCAAACCGGAGAGATCGAATTTTGGACCGATGCCACAGCCAATCGCCGTCACAAGATCCTGGATCTCTTTGTTTTCCAGCATCTTTTTCAAAGTCGAGCTTTCGGTGTTGAGAACCTTTCCACGAAGCGGCAAGATCGCTTGGTTGTTTCTGTTTCGTCCTTGCTTCGCAGATCCGCCCGCCGAGTCACCTTCGACGATGAACAGCTCGGAATCACCACGACCTGAGTTGAGGCAATCGCTTAACTTGCCTGGTAACATCGACCGCTTGCCGCCGGATTTCCTCGA
>CAYMFZ010000679.1:0-3033 GCA_964389585.1 uncultured Pirellulaceae bacterium
GGAGTGGACGGCATTGTCGACGTGGTTGATGGTTTGATCGCGGCGCACAACTTGGGCATGATCCATCGCGATGTAAAGCCTGGAAATTGCTTTCTAGACACCGACGACTCTGTCAAGATCGGAGATTTTGGGCTTTCGAAATCTTTGGAAAGCACCGAAGTCAACTTGACCCAAACCGGCACCTTCATGGGAACGCCGTCTTACGCGGCACCAGAACAAATTCGAGGTGGCGAACTTGATGGTCGGACCGATCTCTATTCGATCGGCGCGACTTTGTATTTTTTGCTGACGGGCAAGACGCCGTTTAAGGGCGATGCGATGTCGGTGACCGCACAGATCATTTCCGACAAACCGCCTTCGTGTAGCGGAATCAACAAAACAATCCCGAAAGATCTCGACGCGGTCATTGCAAAATGCCTTGAGAAAGAACCCAGCAAACGATTCCAAACTTTGCAGGAATTGAAACTTGCTTTGATTCCGTTTGCGACCCAGCGTGAGTCGATCGCGGATGTTGGTCGCCGGTTGGCGGCTTATACAATTGATCAAACGATGATCCAAATCGTTTTTACCGCCGGAATTGTTGGGTTTTCAATTGTCGCTGTTTTAATTGCCCAAGCCAATGGAAGTTTGACACAGGAGCAATTGGCAGAAGGAGCAGCCGAAGGCGGCAAAACGGTAATGTTTTGGGCCAACATTTCGGTCTGGATGTTCACGTTACTTTACTACGCCATCTGCGAAGGACAATTCGGTCGCGGATTGGGAAAGCGTTTGATGGGCCTGAAAGTAGTCAACAAGGAAGGCCAACGCGCTGGTTTCTGGCGAGGCTTGATTCGAGCGAGCGTGATTCCTGGTGCATTAGGAATTCCGTTTCTGTTTGGTTTTTGGCAATCAATTTATGGCGAAATGCCCAAGACGGTTGAAGAGAACATCATTCAAATCGTTCGCGGTACATTGCTCACCGTTTTGCCGTCGTTAGTTTTTATCTCGACGATGCGAGCATCCAACCGGCTATGGGGCATTCATGGCATGATCAGTGGCACTCGTGTCATTCGCATGTCGACTGATCAGAAAATGAATGTGCCGGTTGTCGAAGCCCGACCAGTCCAAATCGATACATTACAACTCGGCCCCTACACAACAGCAGCCTTGATGGGGGAATCGGAATTCGGCAAAGTCTACCTTGGACACGACGAACCACTCAATCGTGACGTTTGGATCGTGGTTCGAAAAAATGGAAGTGAGCCTTGTCCGGAACGAATCAACCTCGCGCGAGTTTCGAGACAGCGCTGGCTCGAAGGCGGAAATTTGGATGACTTGAGGTGGGACGCTTTTGAAGCAATCAAAGGGGTTCCCATTCAGACCTTTGTTGGAATTGAGAATGACGCCGACTGGACTTTGTATGGCCGAGTCATGCTTAACCTTGTCGAAGAACTCAAATCGGCCAACAAAGATAAAACGCTTCCTCAATCGTTGACACTGCCACAAGTCTGGCTCGACAAAGATGGACACGCCAAACTTCTTGATAAACAACTGGTCAGCACCATCAACCCGAGTGATTCTCTTGTTGATCTCGAGAGCGACATTAGCATTGGTCAAACTGGAGTTGATTCGATTGAATCCTCTGTCGGATTGGTCAAAGAGTTGGGTGATTTGTACTGCCGAACGTTGATTTTGCCTTCGTCCGTTCAAGACTTTATTGGGGAACTATCCAACAAACCAAAAACCGAATCCACGCTTGATTGGGCTGAAGGCGAACTGAATCTGCTTTCGAAAAACTCAGGCGATCTGACATGGGACAGTCGCTTAGGCCTGTTGAGCGCGACGGTTGGAATTGAATTTGTGTTTTATGGCATCGTCGCTGCTTTAATGTTCCTCTTCTTCTACTTCGTCGCGCCATTGCCCAACTCGTACCGATTCATCGTCGGTGTCGGCGCTTGTCTGCTGTTGCCTGTCGCGGCTGGCGTTTGGTTTCGAGGTGGACCCATTCTGAGAGTGATGAAATTCCAAGTTTGCAATTTGAAAGGCAGACCCGCGAATTGGACGGTCGTTGCCTTGAGATCCGCCATCAATTGGGCGCCGGCCATTATGATAATTGGACTGTTTGTTTTGATGTTGCTGTTGTCAGAAATGCAAAGCACGAAAATAGATCCCGCTCCTGGCTCTCTTGGAGATTATCTAAAAGACAACATCGTCGTATGGATTGGCATTGCAACTTTTATTGGCGCGGGAATCTCGCTATCAATTGGGATGTTCTTTTCTATTCTCAGCCCAAAACGTGGCTTGGCAGACTATCTCCTGCGGACTTGCATCTTGCCCCGTTAGAACAAGTCGAGATGGACTGCGCTAATTGCGGATTGGGAAACTGACGGTTTGATGATGCGTCGACCAGAAAGGCTGACTTCTGGAATTTGGTCGAGTTCCGGCTGGGTTTTGGGATGCCAGCCAACAAAACAGGGCCAATATCGACTGAAAACTGGCTTGCGCCGCATTTGGCAGGTTGAGCGAACTTAGCCGAATTGGTAATTTAGGCAGCTTGCGCAGCGGGTGGAAATCGCCCATTGGGCAAAGGTTATTCAGCCAAGTGAGCTGAATCGCTTCAGGATGATTGTTAATGAGTGCCCGTAAAGAAAAGGGCCGGTGGCAATTCCTGTTTTTACAACTTTGAAGGGGACGAGAATGAAGAGATTTTTTGTAGCTGCCTGTTGTTCGTTGATGTTTTGTGGTTCGTTGATGGCACAGGAAGCCACAATCGCAGCACCTGTTGCACCTGGGGAAGACGTTGCAGTTGAAGCCGTCGCTCAAGAAGCAACTGCTGCTCCAGTTGAAGCAGTTCAAGAGCAAGTCGCTGCTCCAGTTGAAGGCGGAGTAATCGAAGGCGGAGTAGTTGAAGGAAGCGTAATGACAGGAACCTACGTTTCTGACCCGGGAATGGGCGTCTACCAAGACGCTGTTCCTGCACCTGTTTACGATGGCGGAGCCTACGGCGCTGTAAACACTGGTTGCAGTTCTTGCGGTGGTGGCAACGTTGTTGCT
>CAYMFZ010000680.1:0-3030 GCA_964389585.1 uncultured Pirellulaceae bacterium
GCACTGTTAAGAGCGGCGAATTTGTTGTCAGTCGATGGGATGATTTTGCCAAAGTGCTCGCGAAGCAATTCTGGATGCTCGCGGACGGCAGTGTCGGTGTCCGTGAAAATCACGCCCTGGTCAGCCAACTCTTTTTGAATCGAGCCGTAAATGACTTCTGATTCGAATTGAGCTTTGACGCCGGCGAGGTACTTGCGTTCGGCTTCAGTAATTCCAAGCTTCTCAAACGTGTCTTTGATTTCCTCAGGAACGTCATCCCAAGATTTTCCTTGGTCAGTCGTTGGCTTGAGGTAATAGTAAATGTCCTGGAAATCGAGATCGATGTCCCCGCCCCACTCCGGCATCGGCTTGGAGTTGAAAATCTCAAGCGCCTCAAGTCGGAATTGTCGCATCCAATCAGGCTCGTTCTTGATATCCGAAATCATGTTGACGATTTCAGCATCGATTCCTTTACGAGCCTTGAAGACAGCGGTGGTTTCCGTCTTGAAGTTGTATTTGTTGATCTCGGTGGATTTTAGTTCTTGGCTCTCGGTAATATCAGTTGCCATTTTTTCAATGCGGAATGCGAAGTACTCTGTGACGAGTCTACGGCTATCTTGGCTTTCCTGTTGTCCGTCCTTTCTTTGAAGTATTAATACTCGAAACTGTGATCTTGATCAGTTCATCTGTCTCAAGTAACAGCTTTCTCATTTTCGTTTCGGTGACGACTCCTGACTCAACCAGGAGTTCTAACCACAATTGTGTTTCGTCCAACTCTTGTTCTACGATTCCCATTTTCGATCGAAATTCTACGTCCGATCGTGCCCGGCAAGCTTCGCGATAATTTGCCGCAACGCTTGCCACTTCGCAAAACTTGTTTTCCCATTACTTGGGCTTCAGTCGTCTTGGGAAGCGAGGTGTAAATTTTCACGACTCGAAGAGCGAACGATTTCGTCCGATCTCTCAACTCTTGCATTCCGCCCTCCCCATTCCGAATTCCGCATTAAGAAGCGACAGCTTCCTCCGCTTCCGCTTCGTCGTTAACCTTCGCCGCTTCCGGATACTGCTTCCGAATCCGCTCGTAACCTTGATCGTGAAGTTCTTGAGCAAGTTCCTTGCCACCCGTCTCAACGATCTTTCCACCCAAAATCACGTGCGTGAAGTTTGGCGGGTTATGCTCAAGCAACTTGTCATGGTGCGTGATAATCAACAGCCCCATTTTGTTGTGGCCAATCTCGTTGATCGACTGGCTGGCAAGTCGAACCGCGTCCGCGTCCAAGCCTGAATCTGTCTCATCAAGGATGGCGAATTTTGGCTGAAGCATCGCCAACTGTAGGATCTCAGCACGCTTCATCTCGCCGCCCGAAAATCCATCGTTGACGTAACGACGCGCGAACTCGCTGTCCATCTGAAGCTGTTCCATGTTGGACTTGATTTCCTTGCGAAACTCACGCATTGGAATCAGGTCTTCGCCTTCCTTGCGGTCAGGGTTGCGAACGTTGGTGGTTGCATGACGGAGAAAGTCAGCCATCTTCACGCCAGGAATCGCAACCGGTCGTTGGAACGCCATGAAGATGCCCGCGCGGGCTCGTTCGTTCGGCTCAAGCTCAAGAATGTTCTCGCCGTTAAGCAAGATCTCACCCTTGGTCGCTTCGTAGTTTGGGTGTCCCATGATTGCCAGACCAAGCGTGCTTTTGCCCGAGCCGTTTGGCCCCATCAAAGCGTGCGTTTCGCCGCGATCAATTTTCAGGTTGACACCACGAAGAATCTCTTTGTCGCCAATTGAAACGTGAAGGTCGACGATTTCTAGTACATCACTCATGTTTTCTACTTTTATCTTTAAACGTTTTTGGAGGTCTGTTCGAACTTAGCAAGGTAAGTTCATTGATTTGTTAATAAATTCTATAAGCTAATTCGCGTTTTGCTTTTCCAGCGGAGCTGCGGAAAAAGTACAACACTGGTCGCCGTCCTGGCGGCATTGGCAACGGTCAATTGGATGCCCAATGACTTTTGACAACAACTCTTTTTCCATATCGCAAATGTCATGGTTACCTTCCGCCAAAGTTGGGTAAGGGCAACCATCGACTTTGATGACGGGTAAGCCATCGCTGGTTTCTAAGCTGATTGGGATTTGACGTTCGGCAAAAAGAGCGACGACTGAAGCCATTCGGTCTTCAACAGATTGCCCTTTGGTTTCCGGTTCGTACTTCTCAACTAACCGCTCCACCGCACCCGAAATAACCCGCTGGCGAGTCTCCACATCGGGAATCTTTTGAACTTCTTCCCAAAGCACAACCGCTAAATCACCAAGGTTATTAGCACTGCTACGTCTGCCCTTGTCAGTCAAAGTGTAGTGGTGGCTGGGCCGGCCACGTCCTTCGACTGTGTGCGTTCGCTCAATCATCTCCAGTGTCATCAAGCGATTCAGGCGCTGCCGAACCGCGGTCGCCGTCACGCCCATTGTTTCAGTCAGTTCACAAACCGTCATCGAGGGCGACTTGCGAAGCAGGCCGATCATCGAATGGTCGTTTTGAGAAAGCTGGTGAGACATTAAGGGCAATGGCTTTTGAAGATGGGTTGAATGGGGTTTCAATTTGGCTTTGGAGCCGCTTCGAAAGAAATCATACGTATTAAAACAATTAACACAACCGTATATGTCTAAAATTCAAAAAATGCGTAAATCATTGACGAAATGACGTTTCTGGGATAGAAACTCGTGTTTTCCGTGGCAATAATCGCCCGTCTCCAATTCGGTCAACCGAATTGCAATTCGTACGTTCTTACAGAGAGTTTTGATGAAAGCTCATTCCAAATCACGTTTCTCAATGGCTGTATTGCTAGCCGTTTTCTTTCTAAGTCCATTCGCGATGGTGACTTCCGGGTTTGCACTGACTCAGGATGGAGACGATCCAGCCAATGTGACGGAAGTCGAAGAAGCCGAGGTTGGCTTTGACGAGAAGATCAACGAGATTTTTGGTAACTCGACAGGTTGGTACGTGGGAGCCATTTTCGCCATGGTCCCGATCATGGAAGGCGTCGCTGTTCCTTGGG
>CAYMFZ010000681.1:0-3023 GCA_964389585.1 uncultured Pirellulaceae bacterium
AACCCGGAGTTTATCGGATTCGTGTTGCGGCTAATCGAAACGGAGCGCCGATTGGCGATTCTGAACGGGAATTTGTTGTGATGGACCGCGACAAAGAAAAATCCAATCCGGCTGCCAACCCTGAGCAGATGAAACGGCTGGCAAGTCAAACCAGCGAGTTCGGAGGGATGGCCATCGGACCAGAGCAATTGGCCGAAGTTCTTGATGACTATATTGAAAATCCACCGACAACAAAAATTGAGATTCCAACCAAGCAAAAACTTGGCGGAGAATTCTGGAGCTCGTTTATATTCCTGCTGATGTTCGTTGGATTGTTATCGGCTGAGTGGTTGCTAAGAAAAAAATGGGGATTGGTTTAGCCTATATGAAAATGAGACTGACTGTGGAAGCCGGATTCGCATACAGTTAAACTTGAGATCCTACCTCGAACTCGATTTAGTAAAGAATTGACAGGCGTACGATGAGTGAAAATCCATTCAAGGATCCACCCCCTGAACTTGCAGTTGCGGGCGAGCATCCTGGCAATCCTGCAGGATTACCGCAGAGTTTTCCGCCAGTAACTCCTGGTGGATTGACGCCTATTTTGGTTTTCTGCCTGATGCTTGGAATTTTGGGTTTGATTGGAAACTGCATTGGTGGCGGGATGCTATTGGCAATGCCCATGCTTACGGAATTGGTTGAAAGCACACCTTTGCCAGAAGAGCAAAAAGCATTTAATCGACTTGCTATGGGGTCGCAAAAGGCAATCGTCTTGCCACAAATTTTGTTGATAAGTGTCAACTTTGTTGTTGCGACGATGTTAATCATCGGAAGTATTGGGTGTTTTAAGCGCAAGGAATCAAGCCGTGGTTTTCTTCGCCTAGCACTTCTAGCGGCGGTGTTCTACTCAATCTTGAAACTCGCGATAACCGGTTGGGCAGCTTTTGCTGCAGATAAAGCGCTAAGAGATGGTGTCGAAGGTTTTGCAGGAGACCCAATTTACGAAGACCTGCAGGCTCAATTGGCTACGAATTTCGTGTCGACGATTGGCACGCAAGCAGTTTTGGCGGTTATCGGGATCGCGATCATGATTTTTTACATTTGGGCTAGGAGTTACCTAGGCAAAAAAATAGTTGAAGATCATTTCTTGGCGATCAATGAATATCGTGGAAGGTCTTAGGATCGCGGAAGTGTATCTTCGGAGCATTTTGAGTTGATGCGTTGCGCCGAGGGTGATCGCTAGACACAATCAGTATGAGAATACGCTTTCGGTTCGGAGAACCGAGCGACATTGCTTACGATTTATGGAACAAGCGACATACCTGGGCGGATCATGTTTATGGTTTAGCGATGGTAGGACAAGGTTGATTTGTTAACAAACGGCGTGCTGTTCACCAACAGGTAGTGTCGCTCAGCTTTTCAAGCTGATAGCGTGCCCCAAGAAATCGTTGTTAAGAAATTGGAGTTTACTCTTCATTTGAGCCGTAGAGAGAAGCTCAAATTTTCTGATTCCAATCATCCCGATCGTATTTTTCTTCAATCAATTTGTCAGTTAGTTCGTTTGGCCAGTCGTTTAAAGGCTCATAGGCCGACCATTGATTTGCAATGGCAACTGCCAGTTCACTTGTCGTCACGGGCAGTTGAACAAGAAACTCTTGGTGGCTCCGTTGTTGCCTATACTGTGGTTGTCGAATGGGATTGCCGAGGCATTTCGAAATCAAGCTGATATCGAATTCGCAAATCATCGTGCCATGGTAGATGATCCAGTTTCGTTTACATCTCAGTGCATTGCCTGAGAACTTACGGCCCTTAAATGTAAGATCGGAAGTCCCTTCCATTTTCGTCTCGAGGCCGACGCTTTCGATCGCCTTTTGCATGTTTGACATTACGAAGTGATGGGCTTGCTCGAGCATTCTTAATTCGGGACGCAGTCGATAGTCAAGCAAAACCGCGTACATCAGACAGCCGCGACCGGTAACAATCGATTGTCCTCCACTGCAACGGCGAATGACTTTGATGTTTTCGGAGCGACAATAATCGAGATTGGCCTCCGAGGAAATTGGTGAACTTCTTCCCAGAACGACGAGTGGATCAAGTGGCTCCCAAAGTCGCAAAACTTCAGGATGATCTTCGGAAGTTTCGGCAAATTCCAAGAGAGCTTCATCGAGCGCAATATTTGCAACAGGCGGATCGAGCGTGAGATCTAAGAGCTTCATGCTTGAAAACTAGCTCAAATTATCACAAACGACAATTGGTGGAGTGCGTGGCTGGAGAAATGCACTTGCGATTGGGATGACCACGAATCATGCGAACGCATTAAGTCAGATCAGCCAATGAGGATTTGTTTTATTCGTGACATTCGTGGAAAAATTCTATCGTAAGGTTGTTCTCTGCGTGCAGTATCAAGCATTGAAATGCATGAGATCAAATATTCGAATCAGCGGTTACTTTTGCTTTCGGTTCCGCAAGACATTCTGGCGTTCGGCGGCTCGTTGCATCTGCTCAAACATCTTCTTCATGTTGGCCTGTTGCTCCTGTTGCAAAGCTTGCGTTGAAGGTATTCGCTCGCTTTGAGACGGAGAAATTGATCGAGCTCGATAAATCCGGGCCAAGTCTCCTCTGGTTCTGTGGTAATTTGCTTCTGCGACAGTAAACGGACGAAATTCAAGCGTCGTCAAACCGTAGTACGGATTGTACCCCCAAACATCTTTTGCGTTCGTGAGCTCGCGCGATTCTGCTTGGCTTCGATTTTCATGCCATCGTTGAATGATTGCAGCGGCACTTTCTTCCTGATTGAAAAGCTGAGCCTGCGACTCCTGAACGTTGGAAATCAACAATGCAAGGGTAAACGCGGCAACGATTGTTTGTTTCAGATAAGTCATTTTGAAATTCTCGGTTCTGATCGTGAAAAGCAAAAATCTGTTTCGATCTTACAGTTTATCCAAAGTCTGTCCAACAATGATCGTTTGAAGAAGTTTGAAAAATCTAGTCTAAGTCGGTTTGACTATAATTCACCCAGATATACTCAGCTCTGAGCCTATCCT
>CAYMFZ010000682.1:0-384 GCA_964389585.1 uncultured Pirellulaceae bacterium
TGATTCGATTTTAGGATTTATCGTTTGCGAGTACCTGTTTCAAAATTACAAGGATTGGCTGGAAGGCGACTTAACCAAAGTAAAATCAAACGTTGTCAGCCGCCAATCATGTGCAGACATCGGCTACAAACTAAAAATTGACGAATGGCTGGTCGTCGGCAAAGGCGTTGGGACGAAGGGCAAAGTTCCCAAATCACTTCTTGCGAACGCGTTCGAATCCATTGTGGCGGCAATCTATCTCGACGGCGGACTGGAGCCGGTAAAGCAGTTTCTTTTGCCAATCGTGGCCGGCCAAGTCGAAGAGGCGCTCGCAGGTGGCTTGGAAGTCAACTACAAGTCTGACTTGCAGCAGTATGCTCAAAAAAGATTTGGCCTTCCTCCCCA
>CAYMFZ010000682.1:394-3021 GCA_964389585.1 uncultured Pirellulaceae bacterium
TTACACGTTGCTGGACGATCGCGGACCGGACCATGACAAATGGTTTAAGGTTTCCGCGCAGATCGACAAACGAACGTTTGGTCCAGCTTGGGGCAAAAACAAAAAGGAAGCCGAACAACGGGCCGCCGCGAACGCGCTCGCCGCCATCAACGGAAACGAGCCTCCATTCACGGAGGACCTTGGCAAGTAAGCTTTCCGAACAACGAAGCCTTTCATTCAGTAGTCGCCAATTGCGACTGAACGCATTTGCGATTGAACGCCTACGTTCGGAGCACTGCAAAGTCGCTTCCGAAGAATGTTGCAGCCTTGAATTCGTAGCCTAGTGGGTGACTCTTGCCGAGAGTTACCAAGCCGATGAGTGGACTCGTTTATCGATAAACGTTTGCTGAAATTCGGTCTTGCGTGAGTTCTGAAAACTTCCGCCAGAAGTTACCCACCAGGAAGTGTCACAACAATCAACGAAAGCCGAGTTTAGTTAGTTTCGAGTTTGCAGTTCATCTGCACGACCGAAAATTTCCTATGGTTCCTTAACCTCTGCGATCAGTTCACGCCAGGCTTTGTTTTCTCGAGGGCGAGAAAAATTCGGTTTAACCACCCGAACCTTCTTTTGCAAGTGATCCAAAAAACCCTGATCATTTTCCGCAAGCAAAATCAGCCGCCTCAACTCCGTCGTATCACCGCATTCAAAAAGACCCGGATAGTCGTCCCCCAACATTCCAACCATCGCATCGATGCGAGTTCCCAACACCGGAACATCATTGACGATTGATTCGACGACCGCGGCAGGTCCGCCCTCCGATTTCGACGTCAACACGCTCAGCCTGCTTCGCGCGAGTCGGCGCTGGGCTTCGCCGTGAGGAACTGAACCGAACCAGTGATAACGTGCGTTGCTTTTGGGTTCCTTGAGCGCTCGCTGCTCCATTGATGGTGTCAATGCCGAACCGAAGTGAACGACTTTAATCCTTGATGATTCTGGCAACCGCCGAACCGCCATCGCAGCTCGAAACGGATCTTTCACCGCACGCAAATGACCAAGAATCGACACTTCGAACACTCGCAGAAGTTTCTTTGGTGGATTTGCGAGTGGGGTCGACGACTGAAGAATGACGGATGATTTTCGACGATCTCGCCGACTCAATTTTTTCAAACACTCAGGTTCCAAGGCCACAATTCGATCGGCTAATTTGAAGGACTTTTCAACCAGCGAACTCTTGCCCAAATCCTCATGAATGTCCGTGCCGGTTATTGCGACGACAATCTTCCCGTCCGAATTGAGTCGTCGAAATTCAGAAACCGATTTCGCGCTCCGTCGAGCATGAAGTGCAATCAGCAAATCGTAATTGCCTTGGCTCGAGCTCGGATCAAAACCCTGCTTGATTGAAACGGTGTGTTTTTGCGAACGAAGAATTTGCGCCCATCGATCGGCAGTGATTTGATTTCCTAATCTCGACCCGCGTTTGGCCGGAGAGACAATCAAGATTCGCATCGCAACCCCCTCGATCTCGCTGAACGACGCTACGACATCCTAGTGTTTCGGTTGCTCAGGTTCGTCGCTTTTTGTCGGCGGCACAGGTTTCTTTTTAGGAGGATTATCCAATGAAAATCGAATGCGTTCCGCGTGATCGTGTTTCACTTCCAACACAACCGCCGTCGCTCCTTCGAAAGCCACGCGATCACCTTCTTCTGGGACCTTTCCAGATTTTGTCATCAGCACACCAGCGACTGTGTCGACATCGTCATCGTCAAGGTTCAAATCGAGGACCTTTTCCACATCCGAAATTGGCGTATTGCCCAAGATGATGTATTCGCCCGTTCCAACCGGCTGGATTCCAGGCTCCTCTTTATGATCGAACTCATCATCAACCGGACCGATGATTTTTTCTAACACATTCTCGAGAGTACAGATTCCGTTGATCAAGCCGTACTCATCCACAACAAAAGTTAACAGCTGATGCGTCTCTTGAATCTGACTTAAGACTTCTGTGATCGGCATTGTCTCAGGAACTTTGACCGGAGCTCGCATCTTCGACTGAATATCAAAACCCTTTACCGACGGATCCAGGCCAAGAAGATCTTTCACATGGACCACGCCCAACAAGTTGTCGAGCGAACCATCGCAAAGTGGATACCGCGTATGTCGCGTCTTTTTTACAAACTCCAACTGCTCCGCAAAACTCTGATTCACGTCGAGTATGTCGACTTCGGCTCGCGGCACCATCACAAGCCGACAAATCAGATCATCAAACTCAAAAACGTTGTTTAACAAATAGCCTTCCGAATCGGACAACTGACCGTGCAACTGAGACTCTCGCAGAAGCGCGCGAATCTCGTCTTCTGTATGAACGCTGCCGTGCCCCGAGCCGCCACTCAGCCCAAGCCAACCCAGTAAGACTTCCGTCGCCCAGTTCAACACCCACATGAACGGAAAGAGCAAGTAAAAGAAAAACACCATCGTCGGTGCACACCATCGGACCATTTCCTGTGGTCGACGAATGGCAAAAATCTTTGGTGCCTGTTCACCGATCACGAGGTGCAATGACGTTACAACCGAGAACGAAATGATGAAGGCAAATATATGAAGCAGCCTTTCGGATTCAACGCCCATCCATTCAAAGGCAGGCGTAATC
>CAYMFZ010000683.1:0-3016 GCA_964389585.1 uncultured Pirellulaceae bacterium
AAGCAATCCACGAAACAACAAGGCACGCCGCGACCAGCAAGACGCTGAATACAACCGAGAAGATGGTGATTGAAAATGAAAAAGATTGAGAATCAATCATGCTGCCGTCCTCCGAGTTTGAGGAGCGGACACCAGTTCGGTTTTTGGTTGCGATTTTGGCGGCATGCAAAGAATGGCTTCAGCCAACAAAGCCAATCCCATTAGCACCAGAAAGACTTTCCAAATCTCGCTTGCCAACGACTGACCACTACCCAGCGTGTCGTCAACGATTTGGAAATCCAAACCCTCGAACAACTTGCTCATGTCGGCAACTGCCATCGCAGCCGTTCGATCTTCGGCTTGCGGTCGATTGAGTGCAATCAACTGCGCTTCAGTTCCATACACACCCGCGCGAAACGGGCGCGACTGCGACAGCATGGGCGCCTTATCCGTGAAAGTCGGAGCGAGAACCGGCATCGACTCCACGACTTTGGCCGGAATGGTTCCGGCTTCGAGTTGTTTCGCAGCGCCCAATGATTCGGCTCCAATTGCGATCGCACGATGAACCATCGCGAACAACGTTACGCCTTGGCGGTCAAGACTTGAGTGCGTCGCGACGGGCCAAGTCGTCATAAAGTACATCGCGCCGGCGTTGCTGCTCAATCGACCAAGCAACGGAGTTTCGTCTTCGAGCTTGGCCAGCACGCGCAAGTCGCCTTTGATTTCGCAAGTTCGATAAACCAAGAGATCGTTGACGGGTAAGGCTTGACCGCTTCGCGTCTTTTCCAGCAAGTCGGCATCGTTATTCCAATAGCCAATCGAAGAACCAGATCCCCCTACCCTTTTCCAATCGCCCCAACTCACACCCGCAAACTCGGCAGCGTCTGGATTGGTTGGCGGAAGAAAAATCGCCGTCCGTCCGTTGTCGACGAAACTTTGAACTTGTTTAGCAACAGTTTCGGTCGGCAACGGCGTTTGCCAAATCAACATCGCCGTTTCCTGCCAGTTGATTTCGTTGACCTTGTCGGGTGAGACAACTTTGGCGGCAAACTCGACTCCATTTTGAATGGTCGTTGCCGCGGCTAACTCAATCGCTTTTGTTTTCGACTCGCTATCGGAAACAACAACAGTCCGGCGGACGGGAGCTTCCGCAAACGTAAAATAGTACGCGTTATCACTAGTGTTCGCGTCAATCGGAAGTTCAACACTTCCCCAGCCAACATTCAGTTCGTCATCAATCGGAATGCGATGTCCATTAAGCGTTGCGGTTTCGCCTTCAAGTTTCACATTCAAAACCGATCGCAAACCGTTGATGGTGAATGTAACGGGAACGTCAATCGTGGACTGGTCTTCGCTTATTCGTTCAATCGACAAATCAATCACGAGTTCCGTTTTCTCTTTGTTGGTGACACGTTCGAAACGATCGACCGCAATCGAAAGGTTTTCAGCAACGGGTTGCGAAAAATTGAGAATGTGAAATCGAATCCCATCAAGTTTCGAGAACCCACTATTAAGTGACTTCCAACGACTGCTTTCCGGATTCCAATCGTTCTGCGCTGCGTCAGAACAGATCCAAACATCTGTCCGCCCCGTTTGGTTGTCACTGATAAAATTCAAAGTCGTCTCAAGCATCGCCGCAAGATCCGACTGAGACTCCGTAACGGTTGCGGCCGGTAGATCAAGAAGTGCTTTTGGATTTTCGATTGACATCGCTTCGTTGGCGCTGTTTTCAATCAAGACGATGGGCTGATTGCCGCCGAGCGTTTGCAAGGCTTCCACAATTTTCTTGCGGCCACTTGAAAGCTTCGTCTCGCCGGTTTCGACTCGTTGCTGTTGCATACTGGCCGAACGATCGAGCAACACAATCACGGTTTCAGGTTTACCTCCAGTCAACGAACCGACCCACCCAGACGAAAGTGGTCGACAGATTGCGAAAATCAGTCCGGCAATCGCCAGCATCCGCGCCGCCATGATCAACACCTGACGAAGCCGAGCCATTCCGCGACTCATCCGTTTGGCCGAAAGCAAAAATTGCATCGCACCCCAATTGATCGTCCGATGCCGCCGTTGATTCAACAAGTGAATCAAGATCGGCAGCGCGATCAACGGCAGCGCCAACAACCAAATTGGATTGAGAAATGTCATGGATGTTTACAATTCAGTATTTCAAATTTCCGTCACGCATTCACGTTTACAAAATCATGAGCCGTAGGCGCTAGCTTCGGGCCGGAACCTCAAGCAAAATCAGCCTCTCGTTTATTCCAACAAGCCACTCAACTTCGCAATTCCAAACATGAGCCGTTGGCGCTAGCCTCGGGCCGGAACCACCAGCAAAATCAGCCACTTGTTATTCTTCAACACTACGCCCTGCTGTTCATCTATTCTCGCCTGCAAAAACATCTCGTGCGTTTCGCCGGCCCGAGGCTAGCGCCTACGGCTCACTTCTTTTCGGATTGATTCTAAATCAGTTGAAAAATCTTGACCTTCGGCGACATACAAAACCGCGGCCTCTACGTCATCGTCCGAATCTAGAAGCGAACAATCACCACCCCTGCTCCAGGTTCTATTACAGTTCAATGGAATGGCCTGCCGTCGCAAACCGCGGGTACAGTTAGCTTTCAATTGATCTCGAACCAATTGTGGCTTTGTATCTGCGGCGACAACAACATGGACATGGTTAGTCCTGGCATTGACCGCGAACAGATGCCAATTCCGAATTTCACAATGCTTGTTACAAACCTCTTCAACAACCAAACGATCTTTTTGTTCCAGCAGCACGACCTCACCCTTCATTTGCTGCATGCACCAATCCTCCAGCTTCGGTCGGGGAATTTTCGAACCTTCCTGCCGATCGCGCCAGCCTCTTGCGTCGCCTGGCAACCAAGTACCGTAAGTTGTCCAAGTAATCAGCATCAAAAGTGGGTCCGATCGCATGAATTTAATCTCCCTTTCATTCTCAAAAAAGTGAGCCGTAGGCGCTAGCCTCGGGCCGGAACCACCAGCAAAACAGCATATCGTTTATTAAAACAATACAATA
>CAYMFZ010000684.1:0-3003 GCA_964389585.1 uncultured Pirellulaceae bacterium
CCGCTCATCGGCTTGGTAACTCTCGGCAAGAGTCACCCACTAATTCTATATTCGATCCTGCAATTGTCTTCGAAAGCGACTTTGCAGATCTCCTGACGATCTGACCAGTCGCCCATTTTTCAGCAACACAAAAATTTGAAAGCTGTTTTACGCTAGCCAGCACCGAATTCTCAAAGCTGGGCTTGCCACCGTAGCGGCGTTCCTCGGGGTGAAAGCATCGCCCAGCGTCGCCCCACCCAAACGCATTGAGTTTAAAGCGGAAACGGTCGATAATATGTGAAAATGCCAGCATCATTCGACTGAAGATCTAAATTGACAAACCAAATTTTGGACGTAAACGCTTCGACGACCCTCAACGAATCAGAATTCTTGGGGTGTCTTTCTCAGGAAATTCGTCGGCACTTGTTATGCACATTTGCGCACAACGACAATAAGCAAGACTCGGAGTTTGATCAAAACTACTACTACCGAGCGGCGGCGATCGCAATTCGGGATCGGCTTAGCGGAGCTTGGCGTGATACTCGACGCCGACTGGCGCAATCAACTGATCGAAGAGTTCATTACATTTCGCTTGAGTTTCTGCTCGGTCGGTCGCTCAACAATGCCGTCCAAAATCTTGGGCTCGATGATTCGTTGCGGCGTGGGCTTCATGAGTTCGGCGCGCAACTTGAAGAGGTCGTCGAAGAAGAGCACGACGCTGGCCTGGGCAATGGAGGATTAGGACGACTGGCGGCTTGTTTCCTGGATAGCTGCGCGAATCTAGCATTGCCAGTTGTTGGCTACGGCATTCGATATGAATACGGAATGTTCCACCAAAAAATTGAAGACGGACATCAGGTCGAAGCTCCCGACCACTGGCTTCGCGATGGCAATCCTTGGGAAATCGAACGAGCCGAAGACACGAAAACAATTCGACTATACGGTCACACTGAACGCTACATGACCGAAGAAGGAACGATGCGCAGTCGTTGGGTCGGAACCCATGACCTACTCGCGGTTCCCTACGATGTTCCAATTCCCGGTTACCAGAACGAAACCGTGAACACGTTACGTCTTTGGAAAGCCGAAGCAACGGATGCTTTTGATTTAGAAGAATTCAATGCGGGTAGTTATCCCGAAGCCGTCGCCGCGAAGAATAACGCGGAGCAAATTTCGATGGTGCTCTATCCCAATGACGCCAGCGAGAATGGAAAAGAGTTAAGGTTGAAGCAGCAGTACTTCTTAGTGTCTTCGAGTCTTCAGGATGTTTTGGCTAAATGGGTTTTGCAGCATGGTGAGAACTTCAAAGACTTTGGTCGGTTGAATTGCTTCCAATTGAACGATACCCATCCAGCAACGGCGGTTCCGGAGTTGATGCGTTTGCTGATGGATGAGCATAAGCTGGAGTGGGATGAAGCTTGGGAGATCACAACCGAGTGTATGGCTTATACGAATCAAACTTTGTTGCCAGAGGCGCTCGAGCGATGGCCGGTGCAATTGTTCAGTCGTTTGTTACCTCGAATGCTGGAAATCATTTTTGAGATTAACGAGCGATTTCTTGCGGAGGTCGCAAAATCTCAACCAGGGGACGCTGCATTGATCAAGCGGGTTTCACTCGTTGAAGAAGGTGACAATCCCAGCATTCGGATGGCCTACCTCAGCATCGTCGGAAGTTTTTCAGTCAATGGCGTTGCTCAACTGCATACGGATCTATTGAAGAAAGGCCTGTTTGCGGACTTCTGCAAAATCTGGCCAAACAAGTTCAACAACAAAACCAATGGCGTGACCCAACGTCGCTGGCTTTCGCATTGCAATCCGGGACTTCGTGATTTGTTGGACGAGACGATTGGTGAAGGCTGGGAATCCGAACTAACAAAAATCTCGGCACTCGTTCCTTTTGCCGAGGATGTTGGCTTTCGAAAAAAGTGGCGTGCGGTGAAGCTGGCCAACAAGAAAAGGCTCGCCGATTACGTCGCCAAGCACACCGGAGTTGAGTTCGACACCGCAGCTTTGTTTGACGTTCAGGTTAAACGTATCCACGAATACAAACGGCAATTGCTAAACGTTTTGCATGTGATTCATTTGTACGATCGAATCCTGCGAGATGAAACCGAAGGCATGGTGCCGCGATGTGTCTTGATTGGTGGAAAGGCCGCGCCGGGCTATTACTTGGCCAAGCAAATCGTGAAGTTGATCAACAATGTTGCGAAAGTCGTCAACAACGAGCCCAAAGCTCAGAAGTTGTTGAAGCTCGTGTTCTTTCCGAATTATCGTGTTTCGGCGATGGAAATTATTTGTCCCGGCACTGAATTGTCAGAACAAATTTCGACGGCTGGCAAGGAGGCTTCGGGTACCGGAAACATGAAGTTCATGATGAACGGAGCGCTGACGATTGGTACGCTTGATGGTGCGAATATTGAGATTCGCGAGAAAGCGGGTGCCGAGAATTTCTTTTTGTTTGGCCTCGATGAAGATGGCGTAGTAAAGGCAAAGCAGGATTACAATCCAAATGAGATCATCGCTGGCGATGCAGAAATCAGCCGCGTGATGGAGTTGTTGGAAGCGGGTTATTTTTGCGAAGACGAGCCAGGAATCTTCAACGTGTTGACTGCTGGTTTGAGAAACCCACAAGATCAATGGGTCACGATCGCTGACTTACGCAGCTACATCGATGCTCAGCGAGCTGTCGGAGAAGCGTTTGTGGATCACGATCGTTGGGACCGTATGAGTATCTTGAATTCAGCAACGAGCGGTTGGTTTTCCAGTGACCGTACCATACAGCAGTACGCCGATGAGATCTGGAAAGTGAATCCACTGAAATGAATCCGATTGATTTAGTCGCTTTCTCGAAATGCTGAGTCTCTTGTATGACATTTGAGGCCGGAAAGCGGTGCTCTTGCCAAAATATTGCAAACCAGAAGACGAAAATCCCAAAAAACGTCACTGAAATTCAGTTGAGCTTGAGGCATGAAGCTTCAGTCAGAGGTTGCCCAAGCATGTCAGCCCAAGCATGTCAGCTTATCG
>CAYMFZ010000685.1:0-2992 GCA_964389585.1 uncultured Pirellulaceae bacterium
GGCTGGTGCTGGTCGCCTTGGGGTGGACTTGATCCAGTTGTGAAAACACCAAAGATGCCGCCAGGCGCGAAAACCTGGAGCGTCCTTGAAGATCCACCCGAGTTCCCGCTGGCTAATGTCTGGCGACGAATGCGTGTCGGCGAGATCATTTACTTGTACTTGCTGCAGGGCCGTACCAAAATCGACGCGTACATGACTTACAATCTCGACTCGCCGCTGACGTGGCCAGAGGAAAGTCTCACCAAAGATGTAATGTGCAATGAAGACTTGATTCCGTATCACATCTGCATCAACCCGTTCTATAACGAGACGGCGCACTATGCCGATCTTGTTTTGCCGTGGACGACTTACATGGAGCGTTGGGATCTCGACGCTCGAGCGAGTTACAATCTGCGACCCTACGTTGGCATCAGAACGCCAATGGTCGAACCGCTTGGTGAAGCCCGCGATGTTCGTTGGATTTTCCCTGAAATCGCCAAACGAATTGGTGGCGGAATGGAGGATTGGTACAAAGAGTCTCAAGAAGAATATATGGAACAGTGGGCGTCGACCGTTCCTGAGAATCCAGAAACTGGCAAGGCTGGACTTGAGCGTTTGCTTGATGAAGGTGCCTGGGAAAACACTTCCATCGATCCGTTTTATGAACCGCACTTGCAACCGCTCGACGACGAAACTTTAGCCGGTTCTGAAACTGACCCTGAAACCGGAATCATCACCAAAGATGGTTTGGGCATCGGAATCATGATGGATGGCAAAGCCGTTCGTGGATTCAAGACCCCGAGTCGCAAGTTCGAAGTTCGCAGTGTCTTCCTCAGTCAAACCGGACTCAACAAAGACACCAGCGACTTGATCGCGAAATCGGCTATGACCAAAACCAAGGTCCGCCCCGAGCAGCATAAGCCATTCGATGTCGAGATCAATGAAATGCCTATCTGGTTGCAGCCAGAAGAACATCAAGACATGGACGAGAATCACTTGATCATGACGTCGTTCAAGTGGAACGTGCACAACCACGGACGGACGATGAACTTGAAATGGTGTGCCGAGATCGTTCACAGCAATCCAGCTTGGATGAATCCAGCCACCGCCAAAAAGTTTGGCCTCAAAGATGGTGACTGGATCGAGCTGACTGGCTACTTTTCGAAAATGCTTGAGAAGACCAATCCCAACCTCGTAAATGACCACTACAAAAAAGATGAAGATGGACGGCTGATTGCGGGCACCATGCGTGTTCCAATCGTCACCATGCCGGGAATCCATCCGCGTGCGATTGCAATGAGTAACAGTTGTGGTCACTGGGAATACACGAACGTCGCGAAAGCTAAAAAGGCGGCTGCAATCGATGCAGAATCCGGATCAGCGATTGCCGCTGGTAGTGACGCCGAGCAGTTTCGTGACCCGGATTGGGAGCGAAACATGTGGTGGGAAGATAAATCAAATGGCGACCACACCAAATGGGAGCAAAACACAGGCAATGGTTGGAACCAAAACAAAATCATGCCCATCGCGCCCGA
The DNA here is from genome assembly GCA_964389585.1 of uncultured Pirellulaceae bacterium. Taxonomy (GTDB): domain Bacteria; phylum Planctomycetota; class Planctomycetia; order Pirellulales; family Pirellulaceae; genus Mariniblastus. The sequence continues at coordinate 1,515 of CAYMFZ010000685.1, forward strand.
TCCAATTACCGGCCAGCAGGCTTTTCATTCGACCGTTGTGAGCGTGAAAAAACTTGTTTGATTGGTAAAGCGAACACGTATGATTGCAGAACGGTCACCTACGATTGTTCTGCGCTTCGTTTAAACTTTCAATTCACCTTCAAAGACGATCACGGCCTGTCCCGTAATCGTCAACTTCCCGTTCAACAACTCAAGCTCCATTTCTCCCGTTCGAGCTGAGGCTTGGAATGAACGCATCTTGGTTTTATCCAGCTTGTCGCCCCAATACTTCGCCAGAAAAGTGTGGGTCGCGCCTGTAACCGGATCCTCATCACCTCCGCTCCAGGGCCAAAAGAATCGCGAATGAAAATCGTGTAGTCCATCCTTACTTGCTGCCGTAACTGAAACGCCATCAATGGTGTCGATTGAATTCAGCAACGCACGAAAGTCGGGGGCAAGGCGGGCGAGCACGTCGGTTGATTCGACTTCAAGCACGATGATGTTGGTTTCTCGATTGAATCCAACATAGGTGACTGCCGACAGCCCCAAGGCTGATAAAAACTCTGACGATACTGTACCCGGCTCAAGACCATAGACCGGAAACGTCATCGCGATGTCTTCGCCAGTTCTTGCAATGTTCAACTCAAGTCCGTCTTTCGTCCTAAACGAAATTGAATCCGTTTGGGGGTCGCGAAAGAGGATTTTACTGGCCGCCAACGTAGCGTGGCCACACAACGGAATTTCCATCACCGGTGAAAAATACCGAATCGAGTAAGAGCCGTCCTTTTGTTCCTGAATAAATGCCGTTTCGGATAGATTCAACTCTTTTGCAATTGCTTGCATCAATTCCTCGTCAAGCTTGGCCGAAACGAGACATACGCCAGCGGGATTGCCTTTGAATGCTTGATCTGTAAACGAGTCAACGATAAATGTCTTCATTACTGTTTTGCTTTCCTGTGAGTTTCAGCGTTCATTCGGCGGAATGTTGCGATGCTTTTCAAGCAAGGATTGAAAAGCCTTCAGGTCTACTGGCTTGTGTAACGGTTCCAATTCGGCTGGATACATCTTCAAGTGATTTGAAGGTCGAACGGGCCGTTTTTCAAACCCGCCCCCGCAGTTTGGACAAACATTGTGCAAGGTGTTTTCAACGCAGTCTTTACAGAAAGTGCACACGAACGTGCAGATCATTGCCTCTTCGCTAGATGGCGGCAAAGGAGTTGCACAGTTTTCGCAAATAGGGCGAAGTTCGATCATTTTGGTTTGCTTTCACGTGAACTGGAATCGCTTCACAAATTTAGTTTGGGTTCCGAGTACAAAGCGAAAATTACACGCCCACTTCACAAGGCTCTTCGCACTCTTTCTTCGAGGTCCCAATTTCGAAATCGGTTTGGTCTGATTCGATTTCGGTATCTTTGAGTTTGGGGGATCTATTCTTATCCGTCACAATCAAGACCACACCTGCAATAATCACGATGACAGCAAGGGCGGTTTGCCAGGTA
>CAYMFZ010000686.1:0-2984 GCA_964389585.1 uncultured Pirellulaceae bacterium
ACCCGAGGCCGTGCCACGCGAGGATTGACTCGAATCCGCTCGCTAACGCGTGGCGGCTGATTTTCAACACCCTAAAATTTAGGGCTCACCAACCACTAGCTTCTTAGTTGAAAATCCATCAACCCACCAAAGATGTCCCAGCGGTGGTTTGGCCTAACTTCATCGCCATAGTTGTAAACGGTGACATCCTGTTCGAAGGCCGGATTAGGCGGTGCACCGTAAACAGCGGTCTGGCTTCCCCAAACAAAGTGATTACCCCAGGTGCCGTGCTCGTTCGGCGGGCCAAAATCTTCAACGGTTGAATAGATCGAAACCCAATAGATTTTTCCAGCTTCAAACGTCACATCGACGTCGGCTGAGTATTGATAGGTCGTCCAATTCGGCATGTGTTCTTCGATGAATGGATCGAAGGCTTCACGATCGACATCGTTACCAACATCGAAAGAGGCGATAGGGTCACCAATTGGCAGATATTCGTTGCCTTCATAGAACTCAATGATGAAATCATCGACAGCATACGGATCTTGGTTTCCAGTGAAAAGATCCGCTGCGTACGTTCCTGTCCAGTCGATCGAAGTGACAGTCGTATCCGATTCGAATGCAAAGTCATTCGCAATTCGGTGGTTGTCTTTCACTGTGTAATAAGACGTGGCTGCGTAGTTAACGTTGAGCGCTCCACCGACACCATTGTCAAAAACGATATCGGTTTCGTCTTCGAATCCAATTGACGTGACCATCTCTTCCATCGAATCGGCAACATTCATTTCAATCGTGTCGCCACCGAGTTGGCCGTTGACCACGACCATGCCATCGGCACTTCCATCATGCAGCGTTGTTGTGACGTCATCTGAGCCCTGTCCACCGTAGACTCCAAGGCCACCATCACCGATTTGAGGGTTATCGATTCCGACGATGTCGTCGCCATCACCCGTCAAAACGAGTTGTGTGTCACCAAGGTAGTGACCATCTACAAATTGAACTGTGTCGTTGCCATTTCCGGTCACGACAACCGCAGTCGAGTGAGTGTTCGTGTTGTCCAGCATGACTTTGTCATTCCCTTCAAGTCCAAACACAAACAGCTCGGATTGAAAGTCGCTGTGCATACTCGTGATGCTGTCGTTGCCATCAAAGGTTTGAACCGTGATCCGATCAGTGAAAGTCGCATCCTCGATTTCAACACGATCGTTGCCGGTACCGCCGTAGATGACTGAAAGGTCTTCAAACTGTGTGTTGACGACTCTGATGTAGTCATGCCCTGGCCCCATGTGAGCTTTGAGTCCACCGTCAATTATCGTTGTTAAGCTTTGGTCAGAATTCACTTCGATCCGGGTGTGCAGCAGTTGCCTGAAGTCGTTGCCATTGACTGTCGTATCACCAATTCCCTTGACCCAACCCGCGCCGTGCTCGTCAAAGACAACTTCGACTTGGTTGTTCTCCGCATCCCCGCGAATGTAAACATTGCCGTCAAGCATGAATGCGGTCACGTCTCCCGCGAGCATCCGTCTGGGCTCGAATTCCTGATAGGAGTTTGAAGTTGTCTTCTTCGATCGTCGCCGTAAATCGTTTTTCCTACGCATAGTGAAACCTCTAGATAAAGGAACGGGATAAGCGCAAACAAAGTCATATTCGTGATGACCGGAATCAGTCCAGAGTTTTAACCTTGAAGGTCAAAAAGTTCTGAATGTTTCTATCAACCTTGATCTTGAGGATAGAATTGGTTCGCAATCGACATGACACGAGTTTTCTTTGAATAAGCCGGTTAGAATTTGTTAGTCGCGGCACAAGTCACGTTCAAGACGCTTGCGTCAAGCATCAAGCGTATGTTGATCCGGTGATTTCTGGGTTGAGCTGACGCTTGCCCAAAAAAGTCCAAACAGGACTACGGATTCGCAATTTCACATTTTATCGTTTGGGATTGTCGTTGATAGCTCCGCAATCAAAACGGGGCGACGATCCACAAAGTGATTTAGAACCTATCCAAAACCAAGACACTCGACCAACAGTGAGCCGAAGGCCGAATTGACAAGCGTTGGCCTGCCCGAATCTATTGCCTGTCTACGGCACGGGAAGCTCATCCCAACTTAGACTCCGTTCCAGTAGCGTCCACGTCCAGCGACGGCTCCCGCCCGGCGGCGCGTTAGCCCAATGCACTTACTTTAGACAACTCTCACCCTTTGGATGTTCTTCGCGGAACTTGATGGGTAGTTTTTAACAGTGGCGGAGCCACGACATGCGCCAGCCTCGGACTTTAGTCGACTTTAGTCCGAGGTAACGCAACCGAACGATTCGGAGTCGCGGAGCGACGGCAGGTGATTGCATTCGCAGAGCTGATAAAACACCGTAACCATCCGCCTGTCGCCGCTAGTTTGTTAAGACCACGGAGTGATCAATGACTCTCTTTCGATCTCTTTGTTTTTTGAACTTTCGTAAACACTCGCATTGCAACACGTTGCGATCAGATCGCCCGTGTTCGTTCAGTTTCCTTTGGAATTGCTAGTAAGGGAAATGCGAGAGGATTTCTTGCTTTTTCATTCCCGATTTGCCCAGCGCAAAAGCTTTTGTTACGGCCGGATTGAAGTAAATAATCATTCCGTAAACTGCCAGACCAATTGCGGTCGGTGCACAATAACAAGAAAACATCGACAACAAGCCCGCGATCATGGTTACGATTCCAAAAACTCGGCCCTTGTATGTGAACCCAAGGTAAGCGGCGATGAAGTGAAGAAATGCAATGATGACGATGACGCCGCCCACAATGCCAAAACCCCAAAGCATAATGGTCGTTTGTGTGTCCATCATGTCTTGGAACTCAGCAGGCTGTTGGGCATTGGGAGGCATGAACTGATCCATATTGCCCATGAACACTCCGAGGACAATTAGATATCCACCCATCAACAATAACAAAACTCCTTGGGCGATAAACAGCGAGGCAATCACAGGGATTTGTTGGACGTAGCCACGCCCGTAGCTCGGTGGTTGCTGTT
>CAYMFZ010000687.1:0-2982 GCA_964389585.1 uncultured Pirellulaceae bacterium
TCACGCAAAAATTTTGATGGTGGTTCTAGGCTCGGCTGCGATGGCCATTTTTGGCTTGGGCCCCGTTTTTGATACGCTCGCCTCAGGTGGTGGTCGCGAAAGCGGTCGGGCTGCCGAGGTGATTGCGACTTGGAAAGGCGGCGAAATCACGCGCGTCGATCTCGACTTGATGGAGCAACGGCACTTCCAAGCCCAGCGTTTTCTGGGTGAGCTTCGAAAGCAAGCCGAAAAGAAAAAAGGCGATCCCGTCAACTCGCTGGCTTTGCCAATCGCAATGGTCCAGGACGGCAAGCGGGAGATGATCGATGACCAGTTGATCACACGCTTTCTCATGGCGGAGCGGGCCAAGGAAGAAGGCATGGTCGTGAGTGACGGAATGGTCAACGACTATCTTGCGATGTTCTCTGGCGATGTTGGATTCAGCAAAAACGATCTAGAGGAAATTAACACTGTCGCCAACAACCGATATTGTTCGCTCCAAGCAGTTCGCGAACGCCTGAAGATAGAATTGATGGCCAATCAAATGCAAATTTGTGCTCGGGCGGCGATTCCTTTCGTGCCAAACCCTGTCGAAGCGATGGAGTTATACGGTCGCACAATGGAGCAAATCGAATGCGAAGTCCTTCCGATCGAAGTCGAAAAGTACGTTTCCAAAGTTGAAGGGCAACCATCAGCGGCTGATATCAAAAAGCTTTATGAAGAAGGAAAATTCCAGTTTTCCGATCCAACAGGCGAACGGCCCGGATTTAAAATCGGACGAAAGCTGAACTTGCAATACGTTGTCGCCGACTACCAAACGTATCTGCAAAACGAGATGAATAAGCTCAGCGACGAAGACGTTCAAAAGGAATACGATCGCTTGGTCGAAGAAAAGAACGATCTTGTCATGGAAGCGATTCCTGTTGACGACACGATTCAAATCGAACCTCCTCCGTCTGATGGAAACAGTGATGGAGAAGTGTCTCCACCCCCAATGGAAACAGAGGAGTCGTCGGACGAAAACAAACCAGCCGATGTCGATGCTCCTCCAGCCGAAAGCAATTCTGAAGCCAGTGCGGATGAGGGAAATGCGGACGAGGGAAATACTGACGAAGGAAGCTCAGAGTCGGAAGAGGCTAAAAAAGAAGAAGGCGAGAACGAAGGCGACCAGTCGCTGAACATTCGAAGCTCAAAATTCCAGTTCGTTTCAACCGCAGCACCTCAAGATGAAGGTGCACAGGACGAAGCTCCCGCAACCAAAAAGCCTGATCCTGCGGATGAGTCTGCTACGCAAGCAGAAGATCAGGAAAAAACTGATGAGCCAAAAATGGTGGAGCCAGGTGGGCTTGATCAAATCCTGGAAGACGCGGCTGCGGGCCAAGTCGAAGAAGAGGACAAGCGTACGCCAAAGCCATTGAAGGATGTGGTTGAGCAAGTCAAAGAATCAATGTGCGAATCCGCCGCTCTCAAGGCGATGGAGACGAACTTGACCAAGGCGGAAGTCAGGGTCGCCGACTACTTCCAAAAGCGTTTGACTTGGGAGTTTGACGAGTCGCGAAAGAAAGGCGATCCGCCTACTCCAATTGACTACAAAGCCGTGGCGAAGCAATACAATTTGATCGCCAAAGAAACTGGCTTGGTCGACGACGTTGAAATTGCCGCTGACACAATCGGCCAAGTTCGTGTCTTCATGCAGACAATGAGCCAAGGTCGTCAGGTTCCGCAGCTTGTTCCCGTTGGTGCTTTGGTCTTCAATGAGTTCAACGACCTTAAGCTCTACGATTCGCAGACGATCAATGATAATTGGGGAACCAAGAACGGTTACCTTTTTTGGGCCTCGGAGAAAGCTGACACGCGGATTCCAACCCTCGAAGAAGCCGAAGCAGACATCATCAAGTTTTGGAAAAGCCAACGAGCTTTGGAACTTGCCATGGCGGAAGGCGAGTTGATCAAAAAGAAGGTCAACGATGTTCGTAGCAAGAAGATGAGTGAAATGTATTCCGACCGAGCCTTCTCAACGGGAGCATTTACTTGGTTCAGCAACTTTGGCTCGACACGTTACGGTTCTCCAACCGGAGTTACCATGGCAGGCAATGAGTTCATGAAGACTGCGTTTTCTTTGGCTGAACTTGAGGCTGGGGTGGCAACAAACGAAACCAAAGACACGGTTTACGTGATTCAGTCGCAGTCAGAACTTAAAAGCCCAGAAGAAGTTGGCTCTGACTATCTTGAAAATCATTTCTTCAAGTACAAGCGGATTCCAAACGAAGTCTTGCGAGTGTCGCAGCTTTACTTCCAAGAGTTGAACCTTAATTGGAATCAAGAATTTCAAGACACAATGGAATTGAAGTTCCTCGATCGCTAGTCTCACAATCGCGATCATCCAAACCGAAACCAAGGCGACGTTCTTACGAGCGTCGCCTTTTTTTCGTTCTTTTAGAGGCTCGCTGGGTGGTTAACCGATCAATGCATGACACAGCAGAGAACTCACTGCAAATTCGAGTTGCAATTTGACCTCAAGAGTTTGCTAGTGCGTCACGACGATCAACCCTTCTCGGCCCGGGCCTTCATGGTGGGTAACTTCTGCCGGAAGTTTCCGAGCCAAACGCGAGGCCCAGCTTCAGCGGTAGTTTTACCAAAAGATAAGTCGACTCATCAGCTCGGCAACTCTCGGAGCTTTGTGTCTTCATACCAACTTAGCTCTCCTCTCCTCGCAGTGCCTTCATACCAACTGGCTCCCCTCTCCTCGCAGTGCCCTCATACCAACTTGGCTCCCCTCTCCCCGCAAATTCGGACAAGAGCAGATCGCCACTTCATCCAACACACTCCGAATTTGTGGGGACAAGGGTTGGGGGTGAGGGGCGCTTCGCCAACACGGTTGAAACTTCATTGGGGTTCCTTTCCACGAACCAAATCCGCTAGAAGCCATCCCAAATTTTGTGAGCCGTAGGCGCTAGTGCCGCAAACACTAATTCCGGTTCCATGGAGAAAAGAATCTACTAA
>CAYMFZ010000688.1:0-2967 GCA_964389585.1 uncultured Pirellulaceae bacterium
GCAAATGAAAAAGCGACCGAAGCAAGGATTTCGAATCTGATCAAAAGTGAAGATCTGATTTTGGACGTGACGCCGCGAATCAGTAAACTTGCCAAGTGGTTCCAAGCCAACTCTTCAGGTGACGCGGACGAACTCCCGGCGGATCTGGAAACTTGCGAATCCGTGACCGGACTCGCGGCCAAAGACCCAGAGAAACTTTTTCATACGGATTCTTCCGAGCCAGATTTCCTGGAGGTTCTGCATTGGCCAATCGAAGACGCGTCCAGCGGTTCGGCAAATCCCTGGCTCGCGTCAAATCAATTGAAAGTTGTTTGGGAAACGCTCAAGTTTGGCGTGTTGGCTGGTGATTTCTCCAACGACCAACAAACAGAAATTACGCTGCACACCAAAGTCGAAGGCCGCGGTCATTCGGAGAACAGCAGTCAAGCTTTTGGCATGAAAGGCCACCAGCAAATTGTGTTTTCACTGTCAGGTGACGAGTGGGTTTTGACCAAGTGGATTCAAGAAGACTTCTTCGTCGAGCGGTCTCCGCAAGCTTTATTCAGTGAAGTGTTGGCAGACGTTATCCCAGATCCGACGTCACTTGAAATGGCACAACGTTCTTACAAAGACGAAATCATTCTCAAGTCGTCGCGCAAGGGCGGGATTGACTTGCCGATTCCGTCTTATGCGCCGTGGACAAACTTGCAATCCGACAACATTTTGCCTTCGGTTTCTGTCGTCGACTACAACAATGATGGCTTGGAAGATTTGTTTCTCTCGGCGCGTTGGGGGCCGACTCAGATGCTAGAGAACCAAGGTGACGGAACGTATGTCGACGTCGCCAAAGAGGTCGGGCTCTATGAAGAGCTACTTGTCAATTGTGTGTTGTTTGTCGATTTAGATAACGATGGCGACAAAGACGCGATCATTGGGCGTCCGATGGAGCCTACCAAGTATTTGCAAAACGATAACGGGAAATTCAAAGACGTTACAAAATCGCTTTCGAACTTAGGTAGACAATATTTTACGAGTGGCATTTCTGCCTGCGACGTGAATCGCGACGGTTTGGTCGATATCTATTTGAGCAACTATCCGCCACTCGGAAAATCGAACGCCGCGTTTGAGGATTCATTTCTTTCAGCAGAAGAAAAAGCGATCTACCTGGAAAAACGAGAGACTAGTAATCGCTGGTTGAATCTCGCAGGATCGGCCAACGTGCTGTTGATGAACCGAGGCGATGGGCGACTGGAGCGCGTGCCATACGATGACTTGTTGGCGCAGTGGCATCGTTCATTTCAATCGGTTTGGTCAGATTACGACAACGACGGTGATGACGATTTGTATGTGTGTAATGATTTCGCACCGGATTCGTTATTGCGCAACGACACGCCGCGCGGTGCCGAGCAACCAGTCTTTGTCGACGTCACGGAGGAAGCACTTTCCTATCGCGGATTTGGATTTGGAATGGGTGCATCGTTTGGTGATTTCGATGCCGATGGTGATCTTGATTTGTACGTTTCAAACATGTTCTCCAAAGCTGGACGACGGATCATTCAAAAAGTCAAATCGGTTGACCAGCGAATCACTGTGGCCGCGGCCGGGAGCTTTTTGTTTGTTAACAATGACGGGACGTTTGACCAAAAGGCCGGTTCGGCGTCGGACGAGTATCACGTCAATCAAGTCGGTTGGTCTTACGGTGGGCAGTGGGGTGACTTCAACAACGACGGCCAGCTCGATTTGTATGTGCCAACCGGTTTCTATACGGCCCCCGAGGAAATTGACACCGAGGTCGACACCTGATCGTGCCTTTGGCGCTCGGTCGTGCGCGAGGACCCCACCCAACAAGGCGAATTCAAAGAGACGGATCTTTGGAATGATCAGAAATACGTGAATCGTGTGTTGGTAAAAACTGAAAAGGATCCCAACTCCCGCGTGAGGCAACGCTGGGGGTTTACCAGTAACTCACTAAGCGGTCGCGAGCGAAATCGAATGTTCCTGCGGCATGGAGAAAACTTTTCGGATGTGACGTTGGTCAGCGGCGCTGATGATATAGCTGATGGCCGTTCGTTCGCGTTGATTGACTTTGATCAGGACGGCTGGCAAGACATTGCGATGATGTCGCTCAACGCACCTCGGTTTAAGCTTTACCGAAACGAGATGAAACAGCTTTTCCCTGAAAACCATTCATTCCGTTTTCGGCTGATTGGTGGAAAATCTGATTCGGTGGCATCCGAAAATTTGAGTAATCGAGATGCGATCGGCGCTCGGGTATTGGTGAAGTTTGAATCGGGCAAAAAAGTGATGATTCAAAAGCAAGCCGGTGAAGGATTCGCCAGTCAAAATTCGGAAACGCTAATGATTGGAATTGCCCAAGGCGATTCAATCGAAAGCCTTGATGTTCGTTGGCCTTCGGGAGTCAAGACTCAAATCGAGTCGCCAGACGTGACGAAAATTTTGACGATTCACGAGTTGGAAAGCGAGCAGGAGTCGCAATGAGTTTGTCAGCAAAACACTGTTTGGTTTTCAGCCTGTTGCTCGTCTTGACAATTGGCTGCAAGAAAGAGCAACCGCCAACTCCCAAGCCCGAGGTCGCTGATCCGGCGACTGTCGCGAAAGAAAAAGCGACCGAGGCAACGATTTCCAATCTAATCAAAAGTGAAGATTTGATTTTGGATCTGACGCCGCGACTCAGTCGACTTGCTGATTGGTTTGAAAGATCGTCAGCCGACGATGTCGATTCATCAGAGTTGCAATCGGACCTTGCGACTTTGACCGAATTCATAGGATTGACACCCGCCAAAGCAGATTCCGTTTTCCACTCCGATCCAAACAAGCCCGCGTTCATTGAGACAGGGCACTGGCCAATCGCGAGCGCAACGCAATCCAATCCAGCCAACCCGTGGCAAGCCATCGAAGCGATCGACGGAACCTGGGAGACGATGAAGTTTGGTGTGGTTGCCGGTGATTTCCTTGACGACGACCGAA
>CAYMFZ010000689.1:0-2966 GCA_964389585.1 uncultured Pirellulaceae bacterium
GCGTTGAGGCTTGCATCGTCTTTGACTCGCCTTCCATTTTTGCTGCTGGAGCTGGAACGAAATCTGTAGGTGCTGCAATAAACATTTGTCGTTCGGAGTCGGACGGAAACAGGTATCGCATTCCGTTATGAACTGCCGTGAATTCTGCCTTGCCAGGAACTTCTTTGTTCATTTTCACCAAGCAAACAATGCAGTTTCCGTCGGCTGCAAGATCGACATTGGCGTATTCAGCAGGCGCGGCGTCGAACATTTCTTTTTGCTTTTGTTCCGGAAAAAGAAAGACGCGTTTGTTGTAGAGCGATGCAATTCGAATGTTGCCTGGCGCCCGCTTGCCCATTTTGGCGTAACAGACGGTGCAGTCTCCACCAAGTGCCGGGACGTATGCGACTGGATTGGCATCGAATTTGGTTTTGGTGTCGGCATCAGGGAACTGATAGGTCGCACCATCGTAAACGGTTTGATGATCGGGTGAGCCTTTAACCCACTTCTTCATGCCAACAATACACACGGGGCAATAACCTTCGAGGCCGAGCTTGACCGCTTGGGGTTGGGCTTGATGTTCATTTTGTCGGGCAGCTGACTGACCCAATGCGTTAGAGGCAGCAAAGGTGATAAGTGTGATACCAAGAAATTTTACGGCTGTTGAAAGTAGGGTTTGGTTCATTATGGTCTCCGAATATTTGTGATGACGTGTCATTTAAGTTTCGCGTCAACGACTTCGGCGAGATGTTGCGTCCAACAAGTCGGAATACGTTGTGCATGTTGAATTGACGTTGTGCTTGATTCATTCCTTACTGGAAACGATTTGCTTTTTTTGAATAAACAAATCGAAGTGGTAAGTTTGGTGAGCTGTTTCTCGGCTAGCACGTTTTGGATGAATGATGAGGCATGGATTTGAGGGGGCTAGGTGAAGCGTCGTACAAGGGTGGGTTGGCTTTTTTGGGGCTTGGGGCTTGAGCTGTGCAAAAGGAACGATGGCTGGTGCGATAGGGCGGACACGCTCGTCGCCAAAGACTTCGGTGAGGCAGTGGGCCGCGGAGAAATGGGACGGGCACCGACGTTTGCGCTTTTGAAGCGGTTGATTTGTTGGGGTCGGAGCCAGTCTCATTTTCCGCTTATGAATTTGGTGGGTAACTTCTGCCGGAAGTTTCCAAGACTCACGCAAGATACAAGTTCAGAAATCGCTTCAACGATAAACAAATCCATTCATCGGCTTAGTAACTCTCGACAGGAGCCACCCACTAGTTTGCTGTAAGTAACCTTTAAGACTGCTTACCCCCGACGCTGCGCTACATAAGTAGTCAGCGCGCAGCATAGTTCAGACGCGTGTTGTAATGCGCATAGAGTAAGCCACCAGAGTTTGAGGAAGAAGTATCTGTCTTTTTTTTGGTTGAACTTTTCAATGCAGCTCGTCACCGTAGACTTGGGGCGGAGAAATGGGTCAGGCACCGACGTTTGTACTTTTGAAGTGGTTGATCTGTTTGGGTCGGAGCCAGTCCCATTTTCCTCTCATCTAAACTGTGGCATGCAAGTTTGTCGATCGATGCGCACAAAAAATGCCAACGATTGGTTGATCGTTGGCGAGTGAGTTAGATCCGTGGACCTTCCGAATTATCGGCAGTCACGCTTGGGCTCTATGATCTAGCAGACAATTTTCGTCAAACCAAAAAACATTGTAGTGATTATTCAAAGTTGAATACGTGCGAGATATTGGCCATTTGGCTTTACTTACTGCTGCCATGTCAAGGCAGAAAAGCTCGGTTGAATAGCGTGACGGCGTTTTACTTGAACGGGTCGTCGTCATCTGGCGCGGCTGCACCGGCACCCGCTTTTGCTCCGCCGGCATTGCCACCGGCGAATGGATTGTCGTCATCGGCGGCAGCCGGTTTTGCGTCTGGACTGGCGAAAGGATCGTCCGCTGGTGCAGACGACTTGAAAGGATCGTCAAGATCAACGTCCGCTGGTTTGGTTTGCCCAGGCCCCTGCTTGTCCATTTGCTTCACAGGCTGGACTTCAACTGCCATGAACTCGTTGGAATGGAAATGTGGAATTGGGCTGCCAATTTCACGAATGCAATAAATCATTCCTCGGTCGCTGGCTGCATAAAGTCGGTCACTTTGAAGGTTGCCCAAGATTGATTGAACTCCCTCGATTGGAACCGAGCTGACCATCGCACCTGTTTCTTGGCTGACGACTTTCAGGCTGCCCCAGCGATCAAGTACATACATTTGTTTCTTGCCTGCACCAACGAACCGTTCAATGTTCTTCATTGGTGTTTCCCAACCAGGAGCCTCGAAACCAGTCTTGGCGTCGAACTTGTACATTTCGTTGTGATCGTTGATGACAAACACAAAGTTGCCCAACGTGATTGGCGACTGCGAAATGCTGTGGCCCGTTGAGAACTGCCAGTCGATGGTTCCTCGTTCTTCGTTGACCGCGTAGACAAATCCGTCAAGTGAAGTCACAAACAACATGCCGGCTTTGGAAACTGGCTCAGACACAATGGCTTTGCCAGAACGAAGCTGATACGCGACGCCGGCTTTTGTGCCGTACTTGGCGGCAACGTTCAAAGTGCCTTCGCTCGTTGGCCATGAAACGGTTACGTCGGTGACCAATGGACGTGACGTGCCTCGGCCCTTGGAGACGTAGGCGTAACTTCGAATGTAAGTCTCTTTGACGGCGGGAGCACTGATCGTGCCAGAAGTGACCTCATCAGCATCGATGTTTTCTTCGTCCTCTTCATCACCATCTGAGCCATCGTCGACAACTTCTTCGACAAATGTTTCAAGGCGTCCGTTCAACAACGGCACGTAGATTTTTCCTTCCGCAACTGAAGGCGGCGCAGAAGGAGCAAATCGACATTTCTTAGTCCATAGTGTCTTGCCAGTTTCGGCTTCGAGGCAATAAACATTTGAGCCATTGACGACGGCGACCAGATCGTTGCTTGAGCTGACTCCGATGCTTGG
>CAYMFZ010000690.1:0-2964 GCA_964389585.1 uncultured Pirellulaceae bacterium
CCTGAAAGGATTCAAGCAGTTAGCCGGTGGTTGAGCGATAGCGACACCACCGGAAATTGCACCAAGCCCAACCGCCGACCCCGATGGTGTCGCAGCAATCCCCGTAATGATGTCCCATTGCGGATGCGATCTTCGACACTTTGCAGGGGCTTCTACTCGCCAAGCAAGCTATAGATCACCACGTTGGTCGCGATCTTCAACGCGTCATCATGCGAGTAGCCAGTGCATTGCGATTTGGCAGAGTTCTCCAAAGCACAGCTAAGGTCAACTGGCGAAAACACAACAGCCAAGCGACCGTTAATCTTTGCCCCTTCAAGTTCAGGACGACGAGTTTCTTCTTGGAACACTCCGCCCGGCGTCTTTGTTCTCAAGGTGACCTTGTGAATTTTATAGGCGTCATCTCCCGTCCAAATTTTGTGATCCGCTGGAATTGACTCCAATTTAGTTCCAGCGATCTGCAGGACGGCATTGATCTCTTTACGGAAAGATTCAGTGAAAGCTTTCGAAGCACAAATCGAATCGGCGAAAATAAAGCCACCAAACTCTAGGTGCTCAGCCAATGCCACACGCTCGTTTTCGGTCAGTTTAAATTCGTTTCGTCCATGGATAAACAGGAACGGATAATCTGCAAGTTGTTCCATATCCGCTGGAACGAGCTTTTTGTCCATCTTGATTTCCAATCCCAGCCTGGCAACATCTTTCAAGACGTTTCGCCAGGCGTTGGGGGCGTCGTCAGCGCCAGCGGAATGTTGGAGCTTGGGAAAAATCAATACTCGATCCGACAACAGGTCAAATTTCTTCTCCGCCAAAGTTGGGGTCTCGCCCTTCTCTTTCAAATTCGCACGGTCCGTCGCGTACGCCACAACGTTGACGCCAATCTGCGTGCAGTACTCAACACGTTTCTTTAATCTCGCATTGATGGCAATGTCGTCGCGAATAGCAGGTCGATCTAGATTCCAATAGCAGCTTAAGTTTTTGGGGCAATAGACGACGCTTGTCCGACAGCAAGCCTGCATTGCCAATAGCGGTCGGTCGGCATCGGCGGTTAGTGGAAAATGAGAATTCCAGATTGGATGATTTCGTGGCAAGGCTTCGAATTGGTTCTCCGGAAAAATGTCGGCCATCAAATCGATGAATGCCTGATGGTACTTTTTGTTGTCACCGCATCCATCGCCCGTGCAGGCTTCGGCGAACAAAAATCCGCCATTCTCAAGATACTTTTTAAGCGTATCTCGCTGCGTTTGGTTTAGCTCAAGCGCGTCTTTGCCCGACATGAACAGGACAGGCGTTTCGAGCAAGTTGTCAACAGTCGCATCTTTGGCTTTGACTTCCTGCCAATTCAATTTGACATTCCATTCTTTTTCCAATCGACGAGTTAAGTAATGAACGCCCTTGGGGTGCAGGTCCCAGTCGGCGGCGCCGTGATTGTATTTGCCAATGACGACGGGGCGTTTTCCTTTGGACAGAAACATGAGCGCTAGTGCACTCGAGATCAAAGGATCGCGTTCGCCGTGATTGCCGGACCCCATCCAATAGTCATTGTTGGGGTGTTGGATTCGAAGTAGTTCCTTGGCGCCGTCTCGATACCAATCGTTTTCACCCACAAAACGTTTTCCCGCCAACCGCCCTGCTCTTTCGAGTCCATACAGATAGTAAAACTGTGAAGATACATCTTGGCTTCTGACGTAGGGGTTAGCTCTAACGGTGTAGTGTTTCGCAAGCCAATTAAATCCTGCGTCAACCACCGGTTGCATTTGGTCGACAACGCAACATTTGGCAAAGTCTCCGTTGACGAGTTGTTGGGCATTGGCAAGGTTCTCTGAAGTAATAATCACTGAGGCGATGCCCGCGCACGTCATGCTTCCGCGCGGCCGATCATTTGCAAAGTACGAGAATCCTCCCGTGTCATTTTTAAAGCATCCAGCCCAGTAGTCTTGTGCGTCTTGCCAAGTTTTCTGTGGGATTTTCACGCCCATTTTGCTGGCTTCATGAAGTGCCAACAATGCGAACTGTGTGTTGGACGAATCGCCGGTGCCTTTGTGCCGGCTACCGTAGCTCCATCCGCCACCTCTAGGTCCGTCAACCATTTGAGTGTCGACTAGCCATTTCACATCGCTTTGGATTTGCCGCAAGTGTTTTTTTCCACTTGGGTCAGCGGCTGCCAGAACCATCACGCGCAACGCGACGACGTAGGTGTCGGAGGCCGGTAGGTCATTGAGGAACTCAATTGCCTTCTTGATGCGAGGAGCATTTTGATAGGGATCTGGCGGAAGTTCGTCCGCGTTCAGCAAAGCCAATGCGCACAAACCAGTAGCACCACCCTCGTAGTTGGTTGAGTCTTTCCAAGAGCCATCGTTCTGTTGCTTTTCCTTGAGATAATCCACGCCACGTCGGACAGCTTGGCGAACGCGGCCGGCATCAAGTGGCGTCTTGTCATTTTTAGCGCCGACACGTTTTTGGATGATTCGGTTGGGTCGATCTTGAATGGTCGCGAGTGGAATGATTGGACCGGTAACAACTGAAGCTCCCGTTGATCGAGTCGGCGGGTTTTCATCTTCGTCGTCATCAAAACGGCCACTGGCCACCAGTGTCGAGGTGTGCATTGAGAGAACCCAAATGACCAGCAAGGCCCGCAGCAATCTTGTCTTCTTTTTTGCGCACGCCATCAAATCCGCCTTCCGATTTCGGTAGCCAATTGGGCTCCAGTTGCCGCAACTTCCGCGATAAGAACATCGCAAAGATCATCCCTCATCTATTATAGAATCAGGCCTAAATTGAATCAACGGAAACACTCGCGTTGCTGTGGTTGCGGCGTCATCCTACAATTCAGTTTGTCGGCAAAATTTTCGACAAGCGTTCGTGTGTTTAGCTTTGATTAATACAAACACACGATTGAACCAAACATGACCAAGAGGGCAGTGTGACCGGAAAACAACGTAGTCTCGGCGATGTGCTTCAGGAATT
>CAYMFZ010000691.1:0-1487 GCA_964389585.1 uncultured Pirellulaceae bacterium
GTGTTGCTGGATGAATTGGCGGCGGTCACCAAGCTTTATCGTGATCAAATCAAAACGCACTCGCAGCACGACGCACTTCAAGTTGCCTATCAAGCGATTGTTTGCAGTCCTAGTTTTCTATATCACCGAACCAAAGCCGGTCCGCTAGACGATTTCGAATTGGCAAACCGGCTGGCATACTTTCTTTGGTCTTCACCGTCCGATGCAGAGCTTTTGAAACTTGCGAGCAAAAATCTGCTGCGTGAGTCCAAAACACTCAATGAGCAAGTTGAGCGTTTGCTGGACGACCCCAAAAGCGAGAACATGGTGGCTCAGTTTACTGATGCCTGGCTTCAACTTTCTAAACTTGGGACAATGTTGCCAGACCGAGTTGAACATCCGGAGTATTACAATCAACGTCTTGAGGAAGCGATGCGAACGGAGACTCGTATTTTTATTCAAGATGCCATCTCGAGAGATCTTGATCTCTCTGTCCTCGTCAATGGAAAACACACTTTTGTAAATTCCTCGCTGGCACGTTTGTACAATCTGGATGGCGTTGAGGGGCACGAGTTTCGAAGAGTGAAATTGACGGATGAAAATCGGGGTGGATTACTTGGCCAAGCCAGTGTTCTAACGGCAAGTGCAAATGGGATTGACACGTCTCCTGTTCTTCGTGGCGTGTGGGTCATGGAATGCTTGCTCGGAACGCCTCCTTCACCACCGCCACCTGACGTCGAGCCGCTTGAGCCAGACACGCGAGGCACAACAACCATTCGCGAGCAACTTGCCAAGCATCGAGACGTGGCGACCTGCAACAACTGCCATCGACGGATTGATCCACCTGGATTCGCTTTGGAATCTTTCGACGAGATTGGCAATTTTCGTACGCACTATCTGCTTCCCGGTTATGGAAAGAAGAAGGGTTCCAAAATTGATGCTTCAGGAAAGCTCGCTTCGGGAGAAAGCTTTCAAGACGTTAAGGAATTGAGAGCACTGCTATTGAACCGAATGGATGTCGTTGCTCGCAACGTTGCCACCAAGCTTTTAGTTCATGCCACTGGCCGGATCGACGATCATCAAGATCGCGCGGATGTTATTAAACTAATGGAGAAAGCCGGGAATCCGAGCGAGCTCGGTTTTCGAACGTTGATTCACTCAGTCGTTCAAAGTGAAGCGTTTCGAAGATAGCGAATATTCGTTTGCGCTTGAGCCACTGGGAACAAGTGGCGAATCCAAAGACAAATTTTGATTTTGATTTCGCTTTTTTTTCACCTGACAGAAGCATCTCAAACTCAACATCATCTTTTTAGTGACGCTTCGTAATCGCTAATATGACGATCACCGCTGATGTCGAATTGAGTCGCGACATCATTTCTTACTCCGGATTCGGAAACCTTTTTGGATTGCTCTAAACCGACAATGAAAGGGATCCCAAATGAAGCTTGAGATGTGTTCGATTCATCATTAAGCGAATTTTCGACTTTCGCCTCGTAGATGTTTCTTGC
>CAYMFZ010000691.1:1497-2941 GCA_964389585.1 uncultured Pirellulaceae bacterium
GGACTCTTGATTCGTATGAGTTCCTTGCCGATTCAGATTCAAACGTTAACTGTTGAAGTGGCTCATCTTGACGTAAAACGACATGGTTTGAATGGCTTAGCAAGCAACCTGTTTGAATCATGCATGAAAGCGCAATGACAATACTGAATGCGATTTTGGAATAGGTCATGATTCAAGCCTCATCAAGCAGGTTATCGAATACGACAGTCTTTACCAAATGTTTATCGTCCGAGTCAATTCAGGACATGAGCCTCTGATCTGGATACAATCAAACCAGATGCCAGCTAGATTTGAGCCATTTAACTTTAAGGACAAGATTCATGGGCGTTGAGGTAGATCTCTATGCTTTGCCGGCTGATTGGTTCATTTTTGAAAGCGTGCTATCAAACGAAATTCGCGGTGATATCCTACAAAATATTCAAAGTCTGTTTTCAGAATTAAGAGATGGAGAGCGTGGCGAAGAATGGTTAGACGATTTTAAAGAATCCACGCCAGAGGATATGTTCACTGCAATGCAGGCCTCTCTTGAACTCGTAAAGCAACATCCACACTTGTTAGGGATCTATTTCGATGGTAGCTCCCGCGGCCACGATCATTGGGTCTACTTGTTTGAACTTGCCGCAGAAAACGACGATGAAGTTGCGCTTGCTCACAATGCGATTTTCGCTTCTCAACAAGCCAGCCCGTCTGCAACGGCATCCCAAGGTGCTCCTATCAACTGGTCAAATCCGAAACAAGTTTCCCAAATTCATCAATTCATTGGCTCGAAAGACAATCAAGAAAAGATCAAGCAACGATTCGAGCATTTTCCAAAAGACCGCGCATTCTACAAGCGCCGTGGTAATGAGCAGGCACCGGCACTAATGTCGCAACTCGGATTGATTCGAAATTTTTATGAGAAAGCTGCCAGATACAATTTGTCTGTCGTTTCAATTCTGGACTAATAGGTCAGACTGTTGATGACATCCGCGATTTCAATTGGGATCAAACAGATGAAACCGATCGACCGAAATTCCAGCCCGATTCACTTATTCGCAATTGTCTTGATCACCGGCAATATCGACTGGCTGCAAACCGAAAACACCGGAGTCGACTACAGAGAAAAGCCACCGAACCGCACCTGTCGCATTGCCTTTCGGTGTCAAGACGGCGACTCTGTTGATTGACAATCCAGATAGATTGCCTGCAACGCTTCACCGTATCGATTTCAATGAGTCCATCAAAGTTGAAGATCTAAATGTTGTTGACGAGAATAGCTCTACCGATTCTACATTCAACGTCCCCTCTGGTATTTATACAATCCGGACGAATTCGAATTCGGCGTTTCCGGCTCCTGCAATCGCACGAGTTCTTGGCGATCAGTCGATTCAAATTCAAATACGTAAGTTCCCAGCAAGTGAAACAGGTTGGTGCTGGATTCCTTCTGGCCCAGCCGTCATAGGCG
>CAYMFZ010000692.1:0-2939 GCA_964389585.1 uncultured Pirellulaceae bacterium
CCCACAATCAGATCGACATAGGGAGCGCGCTGAAAGATCAGTTGTTGGTCTTTTTGAGCCATGCAGCCCATCACACCGATGATCTTGTTGGGATTGTTTTTCTTTTCAGCTCTCAACCGACCAAGCGCGGAGTAAGTTTTGTTTTCAGCTTGTTCGCGAACAGAGCAAGTGTTGAACAGAATCGTATCGGCGTCGGCAACGTTGTCGGACAACTCGTAGCCTTCGCGGCGTAGGCTGGCGACGACCATTTCACTGTCAAGCATGTTCATCTGACAGCCGACGGTTTCGATGTAAAGTTTGTGAGTCTTGGTTTGCGTGGACATGGTTGCGAGCGATTGTTGAATTGGGTCACGGCAATTGAAAAATTTGAAGTCGCGGTTTGCGACGACGCGATTCTTTGAAGCCCAACAGTTTACCACGACCCGATTTGTCTACGCGAGGCGAAATAGGCGGAATTTAAGCTGGTTTTGCTGGCGTCCGAGCGTGGACTTGCAAGGGATCAAGCCCCTCAGAACGCGAGGTGGGCGTCACGAACCAAACTGGTCACCAAGTTCTGGTGGTTTGCCACGAAGAAAGTCAGCAACCGGCATCGCGCGTTTTCCGGCTGGTTGAATCTCGACGATCGAAAGTAAACCCTCACCTGTTTTGATGACCAATTCTTCTTTGTTGGAGATGGCAACTTGGCCAGGATTGAGATCATCGAATTTCCCCTCAAGAGATTCGACGGTGATCTTGTATTCCGTCGTAATACTTCCATCGGATGATTCGATCGTTTCGCCTTCCGACTCGTCCAAAATTTTTCCGATGTAAAGCGTCGCGCGGTGGACGATCAATCGCATTGGCTGCTTGAGTTTTTGACTGTGCCAATTCGTAAACGTTCCGGGCCAAGGTTGAAAGGCGCGGATTTGGTTTTCGATTTGATTTGCCGAACGAGTCCAATCAATTTGACCATCTGACTTTTTCAGTCGCGGGGCTTTGGTGGCAAGCTTTTTATCTTGAAGCTCACCAATCGGAGACTCGCCATCCCAGGCTTCAAGCATGGCGATTGATTGGTGAACCGGCTCGACACCGAGCTCGGCAAGTCGCGGCTCGATTTCTTCTGTCGTTTCGGTAAGTCCGATCGGCGTTTCTGCTTTGACCAGACAAGGTCCACCATCGAGTTTGGCGGTCATGTGAATGATCGTGATGCCTGTGACCTTGTCGCCATTGTAAATCGCCCAATTGATTGGCGCCGCACCACGATATTTTGGAAGCAAAGATCCGTGCAAGTTAATCCCGCCCAACCTGGCGGTGGCCAAACAATCTCGAGATAGGATTTGTCCATAGTCGCAGACCACTAACAGATCAGCATTGAGATCGTTTAGTTGTTCGACGAACGCAGGATCGTTTGCCGACGGTGGATCTAAAATTGTTAGCCCGTGTTTCTCACCCGCGTCACGCGTTGGGTTCTCAGAGGTTTTTCTACGCTTGCCCGAGTCAGCAATCGGCCGCGTGACCAACGCCAAGACTTCATGGTTCGGGTCAGCAATCAAGGACTCAAACGTTGGAACGGCGAACGGGCCAGTGCCGAACATGATTAGTCGCATAGGTTGGCTTTCTGCAGGGAGTTGCCGCGTGAAATTTCGCTTACGGAGTTGGTTTACGGAGTTGGTTTACGGAGTTGGTTTACGGAGTTGGTTTACGGAGTTGGTTAAGGAGTTGGTTGATATTGGCTAACAAATATTACTTGCAGTATTTGGCTTCGATTTCAGCCAGTCGCTTAAAAATCGTTTCGTCGTCAGGCATCTCGCCGGTGGAACGTTTGTTTTCAAAGTCAATTTCAAACTCTTCAAGTTCGCCATCCACTTGCCGCATCGTCGACTCACTAACTTTGTCGATGAACAGGACGCCTTCGAGGTGGTCGGTTTCATGTTGAATAGCTTTGGCAAGCAAACCATCTACGGTCATGTTGATTTCTTTGCCGGAAAGATCATAAGCCGAAACGTGAATCGTTTCCGGGCGAGTTACGAGCGCGTTGACGCCGACGATACTCAGGCATCCTTCTTCGGCTTCGTGGCTGCCCTTGGGAGAACTGAGCACAGGATTCATGAACACAAGTTCTTCGCCGATTTCAGGATCACCTTTGGTGTTGATGACAAACAGTTGTATCGGCAAGTCAACCTGATTGGCTGCCAAACCGATCCCCTTGGCTGCATACATCAAATCAAACATCTCGCGCACGATGGTTTTCAGTTCACGGTCGACGCGAATAATCGGTTTTGATTTGTAACGCAAGGTGGGGTGCGGGTATTGAACAATTTCCAATTCAGTCAAGCTCCAATTCGAGTTTTTTGTATTGCCGATAAAAATGTCTTATGCCAAATGACGCCAACAATTAGTGACAGCAAACTGCTCATCAGCATAATCGTATTTGATGTTGAAGTGAAACGAAGATCGCAGTGCAAGTTTTATTCGGAATTTATTTGGTCAATGCGTCGATGACTTTGTCAGTTCAACCCAAGTCTGTTTTGACTTGCGATAGAAAGTAATTTTGATTTCAAGTCAAGAAAAAAATTCGCGTCACACAAATCTTTTTGTAGTTCAAATTTTTTCTAGAGACTTGCTTGACAAGTTTAGAAGCGTCCTGAAAATGGGCACTCGAGTTAAGGAAATTTCAGACACAAAACAGATCAAGATTACAAAAGTTTGATCGCCTTTGTGTTCGCTTATATATTTTGCCGTTCGTTTTTACTTGGTTGCTTTTGAATTGGCTGACATTGGTTGGCCAACGAAAACTTAAGTCAATTCTATTGTTGCAAATCATAAGTGTATCTTCTTAGCTCAATGTGCAAATTGACCTACACCATGAAATTCACCTGCACTCAGTGAGTAACGCCTTTAATTTGCGAGACGCATGATGCGTGCTCTTGAATACGGGTGGCGGCGACCGAGGGATGCGA
>CAYMFZ010000693.1:0-2930 GCA_964389585.1 uncultured Pirellulaceae bacterium
GGTTAAAGGCGTATTCGCGGCGAAAATGGCAAGATTTTGGTTATGATGGCGAATACCTTTCGCAGTTTTGTTTGCCGAATTCTGCACGTCAGTTTCCAACGTGACTTCGGACTCGGCTCGACTTTTCATAATGCTATTGGACGCTTCTGAATGTTCTTTTTTATTCCAACAGGTACCGATGCGCCGATTTACCATTGGCCATTCGCAACTGGTGGACTGGTTTTATTGAACATTGTTGTCCTTGTTTTGCAAATGGCTTTTCCTGAACAGGCCGAGTGGTTCGTCTTGCAGTTCGGCACAATCAATCCAATTCAATGGTGCACCGCATGGCTCATGCATGACGGCATTTTTCACTTGATCGGAAATCTGGTTGGGTTGGTTCTGTTTGGATGGATCATCGAAGGAAAAGTTGGCTGGTGGCGGTTCTTGTTGATCTGTACGGGAATAGGAATTTCCGCCAATGCCTTTGCCCAGTTGGTCATGTTTTTTGCTGCGGGGGGAGTCGCGCTCGGATTGAGTGGTGTTGTCTTCGGGCTGATTGCAATGGCGATGGTTTGGGCACCGGAAAACGAGATTCGTATGTCGTTTGTAGGAATCTTTTTCTTTCGACCGTTCGCGTA
Organism: uncultured Pirellulaceae bacterium; assembly: GCA_964389585.1. Classification (GTDB taxonomy): domain Bacteria; phylum Planctomycetota; class Planctomycetia; order Pirellulales; family Pirellulaceae; genus Mariniblastus. Next base: position 621 of record CAYMFZ010000693.1, read on the forward strand.
CAACTTTGAGATTTCTGTTTCAACGGTTGGCTTTGTGATGATAGCGTTGCAATTGCTTGGTGTTGCGTTTGCTGGGTTTACGATGTCTTTTGAACTGCTACATCTAATCGGCTCGGTTCCTGGGTTTGTTATCGCTTATTTCATGATCCGTTGGCGACGGGTTGATTGTGATGGATATGACTTGGTTTCGCTGCTTCAGGGGAAACGTGGTGAACGTGTGATGACGATCGCCGATGAGAAAGCTGAGCAAAAGCGAACGGATGAAGCCAAACTAGCGAAACGTCAGCAACTAAAAACTGGCATGCAGATGGTGCAAAAGTACATTGACTCCGGGCACTATGACTTGGCAGTTCATCGTTTCAACACGCTTAAGAAGTCGAATCACTCGCTCAAGATGAAAGAGTCACAACTCGTGGCTTTGATTAAAGCCTACGACGCGGATGAAGCGACGAAGCTAAAAACGATTCCGCTGTTGAGTTCGTATTTGCAGAACTACGAACACTATCGAATTCCATTTACGTTGATGCTTGCTCGAATTCATGTACTGGTTCAGGATCGTCCACGCCATGGAATCAAGTTGTTGAAAACATTGACATGGTCGGATCTCAATTCGCAACAAAAAGAGTTCGTCCGCAAGTTGCTTGAACGGTCGAAACAAATGATCGCCGACGGCGTGCTTGAGGTGGATGGCTAAATAGGAAGCAGCCTCAGAGCTGGCGCGCCGGCATTGGATTGGCTAAGGCCCAAGCTGGTGCAAATAGACGGATCAATAATAAACGAGTTGAAAAACTGTATTACTCTTTCGTCTTGAGAAAATCGGATCTGCCTGCGATTCGAATGACCTGTTCCACTTGTTCGTCATCCAACGAGCCAAAAGCATCTTTAAGAAAATCGACTTTGGCTTGGTGGATATCATCTGCAAGCTCTTCATTGATCTCAGTTCCAATCTCAAACAAACGGTTAGCCTGTTCTTTTGACAAGCCAATTTGTTCGGCAACAATTCCAAAACAAATGGCGTTGATCGTTCCAAATTCCTCGAACTGATTTTCAAAAGTCAGCTCCACCAAAATTTGAATCTGATCAGGTTTTAAGGTCTCCTCAACCGAAGTCTTGATTTCAGCGTCGTCGGTTTTTCGAGCGTGCCGTTTTAACAGCTTGATCGTTTCCGTTTGCGAATCATCCATCTTAAGCTGTTTACGTACCGAGGCGATTCGCGTTAAGCCGACGAGTGTGGCATAGTTTCTCGACGCCTTGTCCTTCAAAGTTTTCTTTGGCTTAAACAAGTCAGATGAGGTTAGTTTTGTTCGCGAATCGGAATCGAGTATTTGTTCGAGACGTCGAAGCTGAGTTGAATCCACTTGCTCAAGTACGGCTTCGTTGGCTTGTTTCGTTAAGTCTTTAATCGATTCAATAAGCCGAGCCTTCGAGTCCTCGCTGACCTTCGCAATTGATTTGGCTTGCTCTTCGCTCAATCCAGTTTGATCTCGCACCTGAGAGGAGGCGAAATATTCCAATCCGTATTCCTCGACCCCGATTTCGTTTCGCGCGGTGTGAAGTTTTTCGATCTGCTCTTCGTCCATCATCTCGTAGAGATCGTCTTGCAAACTCATGAACATGGATTCGATCTTTTCGCGACCTTCTTCGGTCACCACGTTGACGAAAATCTTGTTCATTTCCTCTTCGGCATCGAGGGCAGCATTTCGCATGCGTCGGTATTGTTCTTCATCAATTCCAACCCGCTTCGTCATTCCAGGCTTGAGCAGGAGGCTGCCGATGTCGAATTCGAGTCCAAGTTCATCAATTAGTTTGTAGTGCGTCGATTTGTGAATGCCGTTCAAACCCAAACCGATGTTGGTTTGAATTGTAAAATCATTGTGCTGTTCGACACTTTCTCCGATTGGTGCGGTACTGTTTTGGGCAGCTGCGACCGAGAAACTGGTCGTGAAAATTCCGATGAGGATAAAGATGGCCGAACGAATGATGACTTTCATGTTCTATTCCCTGAACGCGAATTCGATTGTTGAAATTTGATTTAAGCGAACAATGAATACGATCACAACGGGAATTGGTTCGACGCCGCTAGCAAACGGCAGACGGTAGTGCATTCTGGCGGTAGCCTTTCGCCATAAAGGTAGCTCATCGTCGTGAGCCGTGACGCGTAAGCGGCCGGGCGCGTAAACATGGCGCTCACGTCCCATCAGCTCACGGCGCGTGCTGGTCGAATAAGCTTTGACAAACCACTAGTATTTTAACTCAGTTCAATATTCGTGATGGGTGCCATGGCCACGCGGCAGCATGGCCATGAATGAA
>CAYMFZ010000694.1:0-2930 GCA_964389585.1 uncultured Pirellulaceae bacterium
GGAGTCTGGTGCCGCTTTTGGTTTCTTGCTCCTAGCGTTCACATCGCTCGTGGTGTTAGTTGCGTTTCTTGTCACGGTCGAATCGACAAGATGGAAATCGTCGAGCAAAAGGAACCGCTCTCAATGAAGTGGTGTCTCGACTGTCATCGCAATCCAGAGCCGCACATTCGCGATCCACAACTTGTAACGCAGCTCGATTTTGAGCCGGAAGATCCCGAAGCCTATCATGCCGAGTGGGCTGAAAAATTGGGCGTCAAACCCAACGTCAACTGTTCAACGTGTCACCGCTAAACACTTCGCGATTTCAAGCGTCGAGTTACTTAGCAACCGCAGCAGAAAACTATCTGAAACATCCAGCAATGAACAAACCACGCACCAACCAGTCAATTAACGCTTCGCTGTTAAACGATCCTGCCATTCAAAACTCTGACGAGTTCAATGAAGGCATCGATCGCGACTTTGGACCGGCTCTCGATGACAGTGGCGACGGATTTTCCCGCCGACGTTGGCTTCAACTGATGGGCGCTTCTCTTGCGCTTGGTGGCGTTAGCGGCTGTCGTTACCAAGAAGAACAAATCGCACCGTTCGCGTTTCGACCTCAACATCGAATTCCTGGCGTTCCAGAAAAGTTCGCGACGTTCCTCGAGCACGGTGGCGGCTCGCAACCTTTGCTGGCCACCAATTTTGATGGTCGCCCGATCAAGCTGGATGGAAACCCCGACCACCCTGATTCGATGGGCGCGTCTTCGGCTTATACCCAAGCTCGCATGCTTGAGTTTTACGATCCCGATCGACTACGCGTTTCAACCGGCCCGGAAAACAAAGAGCTTTCTTTTGACGACATCGTCAAGGCTTTCAAGTTCGATGATGTCGCCAGCGTTGCAATTCTTTCGGAGCCAACTTCGTCACCCAGCCTGATGCGATTGCAATCTGAGTTCACTGCCAAGGGCGGACAGTGGTACTCTTTCGCAGCCATCAACGACGACAACACGCGAGCGGGTAGCAAGCAGGCTTTCGGAACCGCTCACCGCGCTCACCATAAATTCGACGAAGCTAAAGTCATCGTCACGCTTGACGCTGATCCGCTGATGTTTGACGGTGCTGCGATCACCAACAGTATCTCGTTCGCCAAAGGCCGCGACGCAGATCACAAAAGGATGAGCCGACTGTACGCGGTCGAAAGTCAGTACACGACGACCGGCGCTTCTGCAGATCACCGCATCTCCGTGCCCAGCTCCAAGATCGCCGGATTCGCGGCCGCTTTGGCTGCGGCGATTGAAAAAAATGGCAACGTCGATGCCGCTGCTCCGTATCGCGAAAAAGTCCTCGCGGCGATGGCGTCTGATTTAAACAAATACAAAGGCGAAGGAATTATCGTCGCTGGCGAACGTCAGCCACCTGAGGTTCACGCTCTTGTTCACAGCCTCAACGAAAAGTTGGGCAACAACGGCAAGACGATCACGTTCACCAAACTGCCTGACCCGGATCGACCGACTTGCAACGAAGCCATCAAAGGTTTCGCGGCGGCACTTACCGGTGGCGAAATCAAAACGGTTGTCATCTTGGGCGGAAATCCTGTTTACGCCGGCCCTCGCGGCTTGAACCTTGCGGAGCTGATCGGAAAAGCTGACAACTCGGTTCACCTAACTTATTACAACAACGAAACGAGTGCGGCGTGCAAGTACGTCAGCGCCGTGGCTCATCCGCTGGAAAGCTGGAAAGACGGATTTTCAAACGATGGTTCGATTCTGATTGGCCAGCCTTTGATCAATCCGCTGTTCGGCGGCAAGTCAGATTTGGAAACGCTCGCAACGTTTCTCGGCAGCAAGACAGTCGAAGGTCAAGCGATCGTTCGCGAGACGTTGACGCTGGGTGAATCAGATTGGAAGCAAGCCGTTCATGATGGCTTCGTTTCGAATTCAACGGGCGAAGCCGCCACCGTTTCGGCGGGCGAAGCTCCTTCAATCGCGGCGGACGACACTTGGTCGAAGGGCTGGGATGGTTCATCGCTCGAGTTCGTCTTCAAGCCAAGCCTTTCCGTTTACGATGGCCGGTTTGCCAACAACGCTTGGTTGCAAGAGCTTCCTGACTTCTTCACCAAAGTGACTTGGGATAACGTCGCTTCGGTCAGCCCTAAAACGGCTGAGAAACTTGGCTTGCACCAATACGGCATGTCGAGCAAATCAAAAGCGACTTTGATGACGGTCAATCTCAACGGCGAGACGCAAAAGATTCCCGTCGTGATTCAACCTGGTCAGGCAGACGGCTCGATTGGTTTGGAACTTGGCTACGGTCGCAAGATGGCGGGTCGCGTCGGCGGAAACGCTGATGTTCAACCCGTTGGATTCGACGTGACGCCGCTTCGCAGTGCCGACAACTGGCTTGTCGACCAAGGCGGTTCAGCCGACGCGACGGGCACGCGATACAAACTTGCGATCGTGCAGGAGCCTTGGGAGATCGACGAAACCGCTCGTGATGAAATCCAAGCTCGAATGTTTCGCAACTACAACAAGAATGAAAGCGACCGAAGTGCATTGATTCGCGAAGGCACTTTCGAGAGCTACGGCAAGTTCCTTGGCCACCACCCAATTTCGCATCACAAGCCAGCCAAAGAGGAAACGCCAACGGTGACGAATGCCGTTGCCAAATCGGGCGCGCTTCCGGTGTTGAATCAAGTCAGCTTCGACGTTAGTAGCTCCAATGTTGGTGACGACGCGGGTCACCACAAGCACAGTTGGCCTGAAGCGTTTCACATGCACCACGAGTTGTTTGACTTGACTCCTGGAACGCGTGAGCTTTACAAAAACGTTGACGACAACGGCGTGCGAACGGGCTACACGAACACTTGGGGCATGTCGATTGACCTCAACAAGTGCATCGGCTGTAACTCTTGCGTGGTTGCTTGCCAATCTGAAAACAATGTACCGGTC
>CAYMFZ010000695.1:0-2918 GCA_964389585.1 uncultured Pirellulaceae bacterium
GGCTTGGTAACTCTCGACAAGAGTCACCCACAGCTAAAGCTCGATGAACTCCCTAAACGCCAAGCGTTTCACCAACGTCGAAATTCCCCAAGATCTGCCCCCTTGAAAAAGCATAATTGACCACGGGGTCGACTGCAAAATCCTCGCTCACTCGTCCGTTACGCAGCCCTCCGAGGCTGACTTGACGTTTTTAATGTATTTAAACAACGTTCCGCGAGAGGCTTTGAAAGGCGGAGCTGACCAAGCTGACTTTCTTGCTGCCAACTCTTCATCGCTCAGCTCTACGTCCAACCGATTGTTATCTGAATCAATGGTGATTTTGTCGCCATTTTGAACAAGCGCCAACGGGCCGCCGTCTTGAGCTTCAGGCGTAATGTGACCAACGATGAAACCGTGCGAACCACCAGAGAATCTACCATCGGTAAGCAGTGCAACATCTTTCCCGAGTCCCGCCCCCATGATCGCAGAAGTTGGCGTCAACATTTCAGGCATCCCGGGGCCTCCCTTGGGGCCCTCATAACGAATCACAACCACATCGCCCTTGCCAATTCGTTTTTCCTCGAGGGCCGCAACCATCGCCTCTTCGGAATCAAACACGTTGGCGGTGCCAGAGAAAACGGAGCCTTCTTTTCCCGTGATTTTTGCGACCGAGCCCTCAGGAGAAAGATTGCCACGCAGAATTTGAATGTGCCCCGTTGGTTTCATGGGATTGTCGATTGGACGAATGACTTCCTGATCCTTATCAAGACCCGGCAATTCCGCCACGTTCTCGGCAAGCGACTTTCCGGTGACCGTCAAACAATCACCATTCATCAATCTTTCTTCCAGTAGAAACTTCATGACGGCGGGGGTTCCGCCTACGGCATGCAAGTCTTCCTGCACGAATCGACCACTTGGTTTCAAATCAGCGAGAAAAGGAATCCGATCACTGACCGCTTGGAAATCGTCAATCGAAAGTTTCACATCGACGGATCGAGCCATCGCAATTAAGTGCAGAACGGCGTTAGTCGATCCACCCAGTGCCATGATGACCACCATGGCGTTTTCAAACGCCTCGCGAGTCATGATATCTCGCGGCTTGATGTCTTTCTCTAGCAAATTCAGCATCGCCGGCCCAGCCCGGTGACATTCGTCAATCTTATCTGGATCTTCAGCCGGAATAGAAGCACTAAACGGAAGCGCCATACCCAGCGCTTCAATCGCACTAGCCATCGTATTGGCCGTGTACATCCCGCCGCAGGCGCCTGCGCCTGGACAGGATTTCTTCAAAATCTGCTGCCGCGTTTCATCGTCAATTTTTCCCGCAACGTACTCACCAAAGCATTGAAAAGCAGAAACGATGTCAAGTTTTTGGTCACCCAGTCGACCAGCGCGAATCGTTCCACCATAGACCATCAGCGACGGACGGTTGAGTCGGCCCATTGCGATCAAACAACCGGGCATGTTCTTATCGCAACCAGGAAGCGCGATACAGGCGTCGTACCATTGCCCACTCATGATCGTCTCGATCGAGTCAGCGATTAGGTCTCGCGACTGAAGCGAAAAACTCATTCCGTCAGTACCCATCGAAATACCATCGCTGACACCGATGGTGTTGAAACGCATACCGACCATGCCAGATTCGACGACGCCATGCTTGACTTCGGCAGCGAGCTTGTCCAAGTGCATGTTGCAGGTATTGCCTTCATACCAAACACTTGCGATTCCAACTTGCGGCTTGCTCATGTCGTCCGTTGTCAGGCCAGTTCCATAGAGCATCGCCTGAGACGCCCCTTGGACTTTGGGCTGTGTGATTTTGCTGCTGTACTTGTTGAGTTGATTTGCCATAGTCAATCAAAATTGAAGTCGGACTTGGATTTAAGCTTGAATGCAAACTCGAGGCGATTGCTTTTGCCGCGTTCGAATTTCTACCAGCATGCCAGATTCAAAGAAGTTTTCAAACATGCGAGTGAAAATAATCCACAAGGCAAGATAGCTCGCCTTGTTGTGCTTTTTGTGGCAGCGCTGCCGACGCTGGAACAAAGCGAGTCTTTATCGAAGCGGGCGCAAACAAAAAGCCCCAAGCCAAACATTGACTTGGGGCATTCGGAAAATCTAACGGGCTGTTGAAGGGGCTGCGAGGACAGCCAACATCAGCCTTTCGTATTTCAGTTTTCTTAAGTCGAAGGAGTTGCGACGGCTGGCTTGTCAGCATCTTCGGCAGACTCAGCTTCAGCAGCTTCGGCAGCCGCAGCTTCTTCGGCAGCTTTTGCCATCGCTGCTGGATCTTCACCAGCAATTAGCAAATCGAGCTGCTTGCTGATCTGACCAACGATTGCATCTCGTGATCCATTGGTAAAAGTTCCCAAGTTCGTTGCGACTGAAATCGGAACGTCAACGCCACCTGCGACAACGGCTTTGCAAAGCTTAACTGAAAACGAATCAAGCGTGTCACCTGGAAGGGCGGTCCGATCGTTTTCCGTTAGTGCTGCCATGTCCGCACCTGGGGCGACATCTGCCAAGCGGATTTCAGCGACGGCAGTCGCCATTCCAGCTTCGTTTAGCTGCTCAACGGTTCCGCTTCCAACAACCCATTGCCAAGTATCAAGGCAAACACCAACGTTTGGAAGATTGACGGCTTTGACGAGCGTCAACAATTCTTCTGCGGTGGTAATGAATTTGAATTCGCCATCAGCCGTCTCGCCTGACGCGGCCGATGGCCTGCTTGTTGCGGGCAGTGATGTGGAAGGAAACATCACGCAGGTCCGTTTGTCAGGCGGCGCACCAGGCCTTGTTTACCGCGTCACCAACCAGATCACGCTTGCCTCTGGAGACGTGGATGAGCTTGCCATTACCATCCGTATTGGAGAGCGCTAATGCCCCCTTTGCAAATTCTAAAGTCCCCAGCGGCTGAACCCCTCAGTCTTGCTGAATTGCAG
>CAYMFZ010000696.1:0-2909 GCA_964389585.1 uncultured Pirellulaceae bacterium
GTAAGAGTAAGAGTAAGAGTAAGAGTAAGAGTAAGAGTAAGAGTAAGAGTAAGATTGGGATTTTGTGAGTAAGAAAGAAACCAACACCAACCGCTATCTTGCAATATCAACACAAACTTCGATCCCCACTTTGTAACCTGAAACATTTCGAGCACGAATTAGGTATAAAATAAGCGGTCGATCCATTTTGGCATCGCAGTAAACACCAAACCAATTCCAACCATCATTTAGGAATCCACATGACAGCGGTCTACATTGCCTTGGGCGTTATCTTCGTCTTGTTTCTGATTTTCGCCATGTGGGCGATGGGCATTTTCAACAACCTCGTAAAACTACGAAATCGTTTTGAAAACGCATTCTCTCAAATCGACGTTCAGCTTAAGCGACGCCATGACTTGATTCCCAATCTCGTCAACGTTGCCAAAGGCTACATGTCTCACGAAAAGGACACACTCGAAGCCGTCATTCAGGCTCGTAACCAAGCGATCAGTGCCAGCAGCGCTGCAGCGTCGAAGCCGGGTGACGAAGCCGCAATGAACAATCTCTCTAGCGCCGAATCGAATTTGAATGGAGCGCTTGGCCGTTTGCTCATGATCGCCGAATCGTACCCGGATTTAAAAGCCAACGAGAACATGTTGGCGCTTCAGGAAGAATTGACTTCCACCGAGAACAAAGTTTCGTTTGCGAGACAGGCTTACAACGATGCCGTCACTGCCTACAACACGACGCGAGAAATGTTTCCTGCCAACATGATTGCTGGGATGTTTGGATTCAACAACGCGCGCTTGTTCGAAGTTGATGTAGAAGCTGAACGAGACGCACCTAAAGTCGAATTTTAATTCCGAGTCGGGACGATTGATTCGTCTTGGCTTTCGAACGTTTAATTTGGCTTGTTGAGTAAAATCGCAAGCCGTACGTCAATTCGATTTTCGTAGGGTCTGTTTGTGGATTTTTTTGCTGCACAGGAACTTAGACGCAAGAAGACCAAGTGGTTGGTCTTGATGTATGCCGCTGCGATTGCGTTCATCACAATCGGAATTTACGCCGTGATTGCGGTGGCGCTCGCAACTCAAGCTCCACCTGGAAACACTGGCGGGTTCTTCAACCCAGTCATTTTCGGAATCGTGGCTCTCGTGAACGTCGTGGTGATTGGCGGGGCCAGTCTTTACAAAACGACTGAGCTTCGATCTGGTGGGCAACAAATCGCGTCCATGATGGGTGGCGTACGTGTTCCTGCTTCGACAACAGACTTCGCCGAGCGACGACTGTTAAACGTTGTCGAAGAAATGGCATTAGCCTCCGGTGTTTCGGTTCCACCGGTTTACATCATGGGTAACGAACCAGGCATCAACGCATTTGCCGCCGGCTATTCACCTGCCGATGCCGTGATCGGAGTCAATCGCGGTACGATCGAACAATTGAATCGTGATGAACTTCAAGGCGTGATCGCGCACGAGTTCAGCCACATTCTCAACGGCGACATGCGAATGAACATCCGATTAATCGGAGTTCTATTTGGCATTCAAATGCTCGCGATGATTGGTTACTTCATTTTGCGAGCGTTTGGAACCTCTGGCCGAACTCGAAGCCGAAGCAACAACGACAAAGGTGGCGGCGCGATCGCGATGATCATGGCGGTTGCAGTTGCCTTTTTGGTTTTTGGTTCGATTGGGCAGTTTTTCGCCCGCTTGATCAAGGCTTCTATCTCTCGTCAAAGAGAATATCTCGCGGACGCGTCGGCGGTGCAATTCACACGTTATCCCGATGGACTGGGAGGGGCGCTAAAAATGATCGGCAGTTCCTCCGCGGGTTCAGTCATTCAATCGGAAGAGGCTGAAGAGCTGAGCCACATGTTTTTTGCGAGCGGTTTGAAGTCCAGCTTTATCGGAATGTTTTCAACGCATCCACCACTGGTCCCACGAATTCAGAAACTGGACGACCGTTTCGACGGGAACTTCAAAGGCTATCTTTCCATTCGAAAAAAGATGGCAGAAGCGCGTGCCAAACGACGTGCTCAAGAAGAAAAGAAGCGCGAACGTCAACCGATCACGCCGATTGGAAAATTGTTCCCAAAAGAGATCGCTGAGAAATTTTCGATCGACCCAGAAATTCTGTTGGCCACAATCGGTACACCCAATCTCGATGACGTCCAACGTTCTCGCGAGTTGATTGGAGAACTCCCCAAGTCAATTTCAGAAGCAGCTCATCATCCCTATTCCGCTCGCTGCGTCGCGTTTGCAACCTTGATGAGTGACGACGACAATATGCGGCAACAGCAATTGAAGCTGATTGGTCAGTCCGAAGGAGTGCGGACTTACGAGACGACGATGAAGCTCTTGCCGAAGGTCGAGGAACTACACTTGGTCTTTCGCCTGCCTGTCCTTGAGATGATTCAGGGCTCGTTGAGCGACCTTTCTCCCGAGCAGTATGTCAAATTCCGAGAGACGGTTTGCGGACTGGTACAGCTTGATAACAAGACGAGCTTGTTTGAGTTTGTCGTTAGGCATCATTTGCTAATGCACCTCGACCGGCGGTTCAATGTTTCACGACCGCCCTCGATCAAATATGAGAAAACGACCTCTTTGATTCGTGAAATCGAGTTGATGTTGTCGGCTTTTGCTAGCGCGAGCATCACAGGGAGCATCCTTGAAGACGCTAAAGCTCCCGACGCCGATACCGTTCAACAGTCCTATCGGCTTGCGATGCAGGTTGTCGGTTTTGGCGACGCGGCGGAAAGCAAAGCTAAATTGAAGAGCTGGGAAGTCGATCAGCTTGAGGTTTGTATGCAGAAGCTGCAACGAAGTTCGCCGTTGGTGAAAAAGCAATTCCTCAAGGCGGCGGCCGTTTTGATTACCTTCGATCATGAAATCACAATCGCGGAAGCCGAGTTCTTTCGCGCAGTGGCTGAG
>CAYMFZ010000697.1:0-2445 GCA_964389585.1 uncultured Pirellulaceae bacterium
TTTCGATTCCAAAAAGGATACTCGCCGTTGATGGTCAGCAATCCCCACAGCGGGACGTTCATCCTGCCTGAGATTGCCGAACTAATGACAGAGTCGGGTTTAGAAAAGCGTGACACCGATTGGTTTTTGTCTCGACTGTATGATTTACCCGCGCTTGAAAGCGCGGCGATCATCACTGCCAATCTTTCGCGTTACGTCGTTGACTTGAATCGCTCGACTGACAATGCATCGCTTTATCCTGGCAAATCGACAACAGGAATTTGTCCAAAAATCACTTTTGCGGATGAGCCTATTTATCAAACTGGCCACGAGCCGGACGCCGCGGAAATTGCCAAACGTATCGAGCACTACTGGCAACCTTACCATTCACAACTGAAGGCGGAGCTCGAACGCTTGATCGACAAGTTTGGGTTCGTTGTTCTACTGGATGTGCATTCAATCGCCCAGCGTGTTCCGATGTTGTTCGAAGGCGATTTGCCTGATTTCAATTTTGGAACGAACAACGGACAGTCTTGTGGGCCGGAGTTTCAAAAGTTCATTGAGTCGCAATCGGATTCAATCTCCGGATTCACAAGTGTCGTCAACGGTCGATTCATTGGCGGTCACATCACTCGCCACTATGGTGCGATGGAAAACGTCCACGCTGTGCAGTTGGAGCTTAACCGTTCGACTTACATGGAAGAAGAGACGTTGGAGTGGGAATTCGACCAGGCAGGTGAAGTCATTCCCGTGATCGAGGATTTTGTGGTTGCGCTCATGAAGTGGGCTGAGGCAAAAGCGTTTTGAGCTTCTAACGATTCAGACAAGAATCATCGGGTTCGCAACACGCGGTTGATGCTCTCGCAATACGCATTGATGCTTTCGCAATACGCGATTGATCTAACCAGTGCGGTTGGCCCGACCTTTGTGCGAGTTTAACCAGCGACGCCACTACGCCGCTTCCTCGGTCCAATCCACGTGATCATCAGTCGCTCCGCGAGCCATCAATTCGACTCGCGTATTCTTCATCAGCTCGGCCAAGTGCTCCCAGCGTCGCGCGATGAAGTCGAATCGACCGCTCAATTGGTATTTCAGATTCTCCAAGGTCTGGATCATTTTAGCGTCGGCTCCTGGGTCGGTGATCAAACCCTCGATCGCCTTGCGAGCAGCCTCGTGACTTTTGACGATGTCTGTTTGCAGTTGCACTAGGTGAAGTTGTTGGCATCGAACATTGGAAGCCTGTTGTTGAAGCTGACTCATCCTAAGTTCAAATTGCTTTTGCTGATCAGCTACCTTCTCGACGAACGTCGCTTGCCAGTCACTCATGCGTTGCTCAAATTTTTCCTTGCGTGATTCGAGCGCTTTTTCATTTTCTCGCAATCGCTCGGCAAGTTGTTGAATCTGGCTTGCTGACTCAATCGTGTTCTCCAAATTGGCTTCGACGAAAGACGCATTGCTTGGATGCGATTCTGGATTGATGCGTAATGCAATGACTTCGCCTTGTGGGCTGACGTCGACATGCGAAATGACATCAGACGCTGATACGACTTGAGATACCGTTCCATCATCTGTTGGAGCACTCATCGTCGTATCGTTGGTTGGCACATCTAACGGTGCTTTTGGAGCGATCGCCTGATCGGCATCAAACGATTCGGAACTGAGGTCAAATCCGTTTGCCGAGCTAATCGCGCGGAGCACGGATTTTGGATTCGTATCAATTGCGTTCTTTGATTGTCTTGCTGAATTCATAGAGAAACGAGAATGTTAATGAGAACGAAGAAAACGCCAAGCCACTAACAGGTTTTCGGCATTTCTAAGCCAGATCACTTGGAACGTCGAGCAAAGTTGTTTCTAGTGATTGAGGGGAATTTGACGATTGAGGTTTTGGTGTTTAGGGGGAGTTGATCGTTCCTTAGGCCGGATTAAGTCCGGCATTTAGCGGTTATTCGACCTTTAAACTTTTCTGTATCAACAAACTTGAGCAAGGTATTGCGATTGGCATTAATCCGCTTGAATGACCTATCGGCTCATGGAACAATGGTCGACCGAGCGGTACCTGGAAGTAAATGGGCGTCGCCTTAATTTAGATTACTGCGGATTATTTTATGAGAATCGAACCTCTTGGCGACAAAGTGGTTGTGAAGCGAACAGAAGCCGAAGAAACCACAGCTGGTGGAATCGTTTTGCCAGATGCCGCTCGTGAGAAGCCGCAAGAAGGACGAGTGCTTTCGGTTGGAAACGGTCGACTGTTGGCAGACGGATCACGCGGTGAACTCCAGGTACAAGAAGGCGATCGCGTTTTATTTTCCAACTACGCTGGTACCGAAATCGAAGTCGATGGTGGTCAACTGTTGATTATGAACGAATCGGATATCCTCGCCGTAATGCAGTAATCGCTTGGCTTGAGCTACGTTGATTTTGACAACATCCATTGGAGTGGGAAATGTTTCATCGATTGTCCTGTTT
>CAYMFZ010000697.1:2455-2909 GCA_964389585.1 uncultured Pirellulaceae bacterium
GCCCCAAGAAGGGCGCGTGCTTTCGGTTGGGAACGGGCGATTGCTCGAAGACGGTTCGCGAGGTGAACTGCAAGTGCAAGAAGGCGATCGCGTCTTGTTTTCCAGTTATGCAGGCACCGAGATTGAAGTCGACGGCGGTCAACTGTTAATCATGAACGAGTCTGACATTCTTGCCGTAATGCAGTAGTCCGCCAAAATTCACTGCGTATTTATTAGTGCGACCATTCGCGAAATGGGTTGCGCTGGCTCAGGTAAAAGTCTCTTGGAGTGGAAAATGTTTCATCGTTTGTTCAGTCTATCGTTGATCTGTCTTTTGGCTTGCTCGATCGGATGTTCTGCTGGCGAGGGCGAGGGTGAAGCAATTACGCTCGACTCCGATTCGACGGCGGTTTTGAATCCGACTGGTGATTCAGAAACAACTATGGTTGTGTTCCAGGAGAAGCAAGATCAAGAA
>CAYMFZ010000698.1:0-2903 GCA_964389585.1 uncultured Pirellulaceae bacterium
CCCGACCACGTCTGCAGAAATGGCCAGCGTTGACGCTCGGGCGAGCTTCATCCGCAACACTTACATCCACCTACTTGGAGCGGTACTTGCGTGCGTTGCGATCGATGCGTTCATCCTGAACGTTTTTCATGACCAGCTCGCGCCACTCGTTGGCTGGGTCACGCAAGGCTGGCATTGGCTCGCATTCCTCGGCGGCTTTATGCTGATTAGCTACATTGCCGATCGTTGGGCTCACAGCAATGTTTCACGACAAATGCAATATATTGGCCTCAGCGTTTATGTAGTGGCAGAAGCGCTTTTGCTGATTCCACTACTTTACATCGCGGCAAATTTTGGCGGCAAAGACGTCATCTGGTCGGCAGGCCTAGTGACGGCCATCGTTTTTGGCGGGCTCACGTTTACCGTGTTGTTCACCAAGGCAGATTTCTCGTTCCTTCGATGGGCGATCGTCGCTGGAAGTTTCATTGCGTTCGGGCTGATCATCGCCGCCGTTGTGATGGGCTTTAGTATGGGGCTTTGGTTTTCAGTCGGCATGGTCGTCCTTGCCAGCGGAATCATCCTTTACAACACCTCAAACGTTTTGCATCACTACAATACGACTCAGCATGTCGCCGCCTCACTAGCCTTGTTCGCTTCGGTTGCTTTGTTGTTTTGGTACGTCTTGCAGATCTTCATGTCGATGGATGACTGATTTAAAGGACGGCTGATTCTTTTTGAAAAGGCTGACCATTCCAAACGACAATTGCGTTTTCAACATCATTTTTTCACAACGGCTTGCCGATAGGCGGGCCTAAACCAAACCGCGGGAATTCATGGCTTCCAATAGCTCGGACTTGTCACTCCCTGACGAATTCGCCAACATCGTCAGACTATTCCCGCTTCCCAACGTCGTCTTGTTTCCGGGTGTCGTTCAGGCTTTGCATTTATTCGAGCCAAGGTATCGCGAGCTGGCTGCTGATGCGATTGCTAACGACAATCTGATCACGATGGCATACATCAAACCAGACTGGGAATCGGGAGACATTCACCAACCTGAAATCTCCCAAACAGTCTGCGTTGGAAAAGTTCTCTCGCATACGCTCTTGGACGACGGGCGATACAACATGTTTCTCGTCGGCGTGAAGCGTGCAACGATTGTGACCGAGCTCGACGACGATGCTCCCTACCGCATGGCGGAGGTCGAAATCATCGACGACTACGTGGCTCGCGAAGGTGGCCTTCGAGATCTGCGCGACAATATCGTAAGTGAATTTCGGACGCTCGCCTCGCTTAGAACCAGTTGGAATCACGAAGCCCTTGAGCAGTTCTTAAGTGATGACTTGCCGCTGGGGCATTTAATCGACATGATTTGTTATTCGAGCGGAGCAACTCCCGATGAACAAATGGTTGTGCTTGAGACGATCGAATTGGGACAACGAGGACGGATTGTGCTTGATATGTTGAAGTCTCAAGTCGCAGAACTTCAACAAACGACAACTGCAAAGCCAGATTTTCCTCCCGGATTCAGCTTGAACTAGAATCCAAATCATTTTACGAACCAAACTTAAACTACGTGGCAGCTAGGCTCACTTATTAGGCTTAGTCATAACCACTTCAACAGATTGAAACGGAGAAGACATGAAAGTCTCGATTGAATATTGCAGCATGTGAAACTACCTTCCTCAGGCTTCCAGTTTGGCAGCCGAAATTGAATCATCGTTTGGTGTTAACGCCGAATTGATTCCTTCGAAGGGTGGATGCTTTGAAGTCGTTGCTAATGAGAAGTTAGTATTCTCGAAGAACAGCGAGAAACGATTTCCCGAAAACGCAGAGGTGTTGGCGGAATTGACGAAGTTAGCTGCCAATCACTGATCGAGCGGGCTAGACAGAACTCGAACTTGGCCAACCTGTTTAGCCGACGTAGTGGTTCATGATAAAGAGCCACGACTCTCCATCTGGAAGTGCTGATCACCCATGAACTCTGTCGCCCAAGTGATTGATCGAAATTTCGACAACCCGGTTTTTGAAACCGAACGACTTGTGATCGGTCGCTGGGACCTTGAGCTTGCCGAGCCTGCGTTTGAGATTTACGGTGATCCTGACGTCACCCAATGGATTGGTGGCGTGACCGAAACATCACTCGACTCGATGCGCGAACGAATCGGTGCGTTGATTGAGCGAAACAAGAAGTGGCCAGACCATTGGGGTAGCTGGCCAGCTTTTTCAAAGGCGACTCGCGAGCTTGTTGGCACGATGCTGATGAAGCCGCTTCCTGATGCCGATGGCAACTTCACGCCCGACATCGAGATCGGATGGCACTTGGGCAAAGCTCATTGGGGAAACGGATATGCCACCGAAGGCGGGCGAAAGATGATCGAAATCGCATTCGGTGAACTCGGTATCAAAGAACTTTCAGCCGTCACAGGCTTGGACAATGTTCGCTCTCAAAAAGTGGCCAGACGGCTGGGCTTGCAACACATTGGCCAAACGGACGCGTACTATGGCCAAACCGTCGAACTGTTTAAGATCTTCAACGACGGAATCTCCCGTTCAAAATAGTCGGCCTAGTTCGTTGTGCAAATTGAATGATCAATTGTTGCACCGACAACGATTCATTAGTTTGAATTCTTCCGGCTACGGGGCAACTCAGGTTTGACTGACAGAGACGCAATAACCAATTGAAGAGGAAACATCGTGACCAACACGAAACCGTGGCAACAGGAAATGTCCCAAGAGCGTTTTGAATTGATGCGAACCATTCTCGACGCGCCCAGCCCGATTGGTTTGGAAGCCTCGATGACGCGTGGCGTCCTTGAACCGTACATGCAAACCTTCATGCCGTCGGATTGGAAAATTCATACATTCAAAGGGAACGCCGGAATCGTTCTCGACACCAAACCCAATGACACGGACGCTTTTTCGGT
>CAYMFZ010000699.1:0-2275 GCA_964389585.1 uncultured Pirellulaceae bacterium
TCAACTTCCGAACAGGTAAGCAAGTAAGCCGTGACGGGGCGGCTGCCGATTTCAATCGCAACTTTAGCTAACCACTTTGCGTTGCTGGTAACTTAATCTCGAATCGCGCGCCTCCCATCGGGTTTCGTGTCACGCTTACGAACCCGTTGTGTTTTTTGGTGATTCGATCAACTAATGCCAATCCCAGGCCGGACCCTTTATCTTCGGTATCCAGTCGGATGAACGGCTTGAAGACTTTTTCGAAATCCTTTTCTGCAATGCCTGGGCCGTCATCATCAACACGAATGACGAGATGCGGGCCAAGCTTGAAAACCTGAATTCCAACTTTGGATTTTGCATGCCGTCCTGCATTGCTGACCAAATTTCCAATCGCAGTTCGCAATCCGTTTCGGTTACCCGGAATGGTCAACGTTGAGACGCATTCTGTTTCAAAATGAATATTCGGAAATAAGGGTCCACGTTTGGCGACGACGTCCGAAACCAACTCTGCCAGGCGAACGTTCGCCAAGGCATGTGCTTCGGTTTCCGATTCAAGCCGGACATAGTTGAGGAGCTCGCCGACGAGTCCATCTAGCTGTTCCGTTGCGCTGTTTATCGACTCAAGCCGCGACTTTCTCTTCGCCTCATCATCAGTCGTTTCTGCAAGTTCGGTTGCGAATCTAATCCTTGCCAGCGGTGTTCTTAATTCGTGCGAAACAGCCTGAAGTAGTTCCCGTTGTGAATTCAGCACCGACTCAGTGCGGTCTGCCATCGAATTAAACGCTGACGCAATTGGAATGCTTGCTCTGACATCAGCCCCTTTGATTCTGGCGGTCAGGTCTCCCTCGGCAATTGCCAAAGCGGTTTTTTCAACGTTTTGAAGTTGTCGAACAACCGGACGAATCAGGAACGCGATTGCGATCGCCGTCAACGCAAGAATAGCCACTGAACTCCAAAGCAGCTTGCTTTGACTCGGGCCAACATATTGAGGAATAGGCCCAAACAATAATGCTTGTCGATTGTTGTTGAATGAAATTGCAATCGTTTGGCCGGCATGAAACTGAGGGTCACCTAATGCAAGCCTTGGAGCGAGTTGTCGATATTTTGGATCGAGAAGCTCGATGATCTCTACCGGGAAATCGTAATCTCTTTTGATCAGTTGAAAGGTTGAGACAATTTCTTCGGGCGTTGCAGCATCCATTTGATCGCCAGCGAGTCGAATTCCTCCAAAGTGAATGTCGCGGTGGATCTGAATGTTTTGGCTGTTCGAGCTAATGAACACGTTGTAGTACTGAAGCATCGAAGCAAGAATCAAGATGCCTACGATGCCAACGTAAAATCGAATGAATAGACGAGTCATGATTCGATCGCCAGAATGTAACCGACTCCACGAACCGATTTAATCCGTTCCGGATCGTGCGGATCGTCATTTAATTTTTTTCGCAGTCGCGAGATTCTTAAGTCAATCGAGCGATCGAGGCCGTCGTATTCGACTCCCTGAATTTCCTTATAAATGTCATTTCTCGGTACGACCTGCCCTGCTCGTTCAGCGAGAAACCAAAGCAAGTCAAATTCGGCAGTCGTCAGGGCAACTTTGGTTTCGTTATTGCTTGTGTCTTTCAGTCGAACGTTTCGGCTGTTTGCATCGATGACCAGCCCATTCAATTCGATTCGTGATGCCGACGGATGTGCTCCAACTTGTTTTGTTCGCTTAATGTGAACTTTCAATCGCGCCAACAGAGCGCGAGGACGAACGGGTTTGGACATAAAGTCGTCTGCTCCGACTTCTAGTGCGACCACTTCATCAATTTCGTCGCCTCGAGCCGTCAGCATGATGATTGGGCCTTGGAATTTGTCGCGCGTGTTTCGGCAAATACTGATGCCGTCCAGTTCCGGCAAGCCAATATCCAACAGGACAACATCGAAATCTTCTTTGACGATACGCTCCGCCGCCACTCGACCATTGGACTCAGTTGAGACCTCATAACCCTCGTTCGTCAGGAACTCCGAGACCATCGCAGCAAGTTCCAAATCGTCTTCGACGAGAAAGAGCTTGGTCGATTGGTGAGTGGTTTCCATTGTCGATTATCTCTGTCGAAGTGCGTTGGTGATTTCAAGTCGAATTGCGCGAATCGCCGGAAATAGTCCGCCAATTAATCCCATTGCCAGCGCCAAAGTCATTCCCTGAATGAAAACTTTGGGGCCAAATCGAAATGAGAAAGTGATCTCACTGAATGTAACAATGTTTTGGGTCCCGCCTGAAATCCCGTTCAACGGCAACGTCGCCAGACACCCC
>CAYMFZ010000699.1:2285-2902 GCA_964389585.1 uncultured Pirellulaceae bacterium
CCCCAGCAGTCCACCCAAAAGACAAATCACCAGCGACTCCATCAAAAAGGAAAACAAGATCGTTCGACGTTTGAATCCTACCGCTCGAAGCGTCCCAATTTCCCGTCCGCGACTGGAAACCGCCGCATACATCGTGTTAGCAGCCGCAAACATCGCACCGAAAGTCAGGAAACCAGCGATGATGTAAGCCACTACGCGAATCGCAATCGAAGAAGCTTTTTGGCTTTCGAAATACTCAGGTTCCGGCATTGCTTTTAGTCTGAATTGGTCATCATTCTCAACGCGTTTGATAATTTCTTGCCTGGCTGTTTCATCACTGGTCCGAAGGTTGACGACTGAGACGGCGCCTTCGAATCTTTGGGAGGATGCCAAGTCTCGGCGATCGGCCCAAACTTCTGATTCGGCTGAACTTCCACCCGCTTCAAAAAGGCCAACCACCTCGAAATTAACTTTGTTGATCTCCAGCGATTCGCCCAACCCAAGATTCTCAAAACGCTCGGCGATGTTGCGACTGGTGATCAGTTCGTTGACACCTGGCTTTAAGTCTCGGCCTTCAACGATTTTAAAATCAGGTCGAAGCTGTCGGCCAGCGAACTCTAGTCCACGAACAATTACGT
>CAYMFZ010000700.1:0-2900 GCA_964389585.1 uncultured Pirellulaceae bacterium
CGACGGAATGTTGCATCGTGAGGTTTGTCTTAAGCCATCCAGAGCAAGGGCGTGAAATTCTTGAGCGTGCCGGATTGGCGATGATCGAAAGCGACTTGATCGCGTTGGAGCTCAATGTTGTCGAACAGCCGCTGTTGGAAGTCTGCACCGCACTTTTGCGAGCCGAAGTCAATCTCGTGCAGACTTATCCGTTGATGCTTCAAAACACAGAACGTACTTTGGTGGCGATCATGGTCGATAACATTGATATCGCCCAAGAGACTTTGGACAATCAAGGTTTTACGATGATAACTGAAAACGAACTTATGGATTTGAGTTAACATTGCGACGGTTCCTTTTAGATACCGAACTTTTCAACCCGCCATCTCGTTGAACTTTTTGAAATAGCCTGCAATGTCGATTCGCGTAACGTGTCCAAAGTGCCATACTCGTTTCAACGTCAGTGATAAGTTTGCTGGCAAGGAAGGTCCTTGTCCAAAGTGCAAGACAAAGATCAGGGTTCCCGACAAGTCGGAAGAAGTCGTCATCGCCGGTCCCAAGCCAACGGCGGTAGACTCCAAAGGCCGGTCTGTTCTCAATCCAATCAAGCGTAAGGACACGATCCTTTCTCCGATTCAATTGACAATCATCATCGCCTCAATCGTTGGCTTTCTGGTGGTTGCGTTTTTGTTGCGGACGATGATTCCCGAGACAAAAGATTTTCCAATGTGGCTGATGGGGCTGTCGGCACTTTTTATTGCTCCGCCATTAGTCTATGTCGCTTATGCGTTCTTGCGAGATCAGGACTTGGACCCTTTTCGAGGAAGCGAGCTTTGGGGCCGCGTGCTGATTTGCGCTGCCGTCTACGCGATAACTTGGATCGCGATGCCCATCGCGTATTATGCGTTTAACAATCACTACGAAGTTGGATCGTATGTCATTGCTGGGATAGCCATGTTGGTCACGGGCGGAGTCACCGGAATGTTTTGTTTTGATCTCGACTACTTCATGGGGTCAGTTCACTACGGACTTTATATGGGTATTTGTTTGTTAGGAAGGTGGTTAGCTGGCGTCGGTTTGCTGCCGGTTGATCCACCAAAGAATTTGAATCTTAAGCCTGTGTCTGAACTATTCCATGGCTTGAATCTTGAGCAAGTCGGCTTGCTTGATTTCTTTGCCTCGGATACTTCTCGGGTTTTGGAAGCGATTGTTGGATGTCTGACGTTTTGAGTTCGGGCTGCTCTTTTGACGATGTAGTTTGGCAGGGTTTCGTTGCATGAATGCCATTCTTGATATTCCCGAAGTCCGCGCACTCGACGGCCCTTCGAGTTTGATTCGAATTCCAAATCAAATCGACGTGCCTGTAACCGATCGGCTGATGAAGCTGATTGATACGCCCGAATTTCAACGCCTGACGCAAATTAGTCAGTTGGGCATGGTTTCTTTCGTTTATCCAGCAGCACATCACAATCGGTTTGAGCATTCACTCGGCGTCTATCGTAATGCGTTGTTGTTCTTAAGGCAGTTCGCAAACCAACCTCGGTTCGTTGAGTTGATCTCCGCAGACGACGCAAAAGTTTTGCTCATTGCCGCGTTGTTGCATGACGTCGGCCATTGGCCGTTTTGCCACCCAATCGAAGACATCAAAATCGAAGGCTTGCCAACACACGAACAGTTTTCGACTGAGTACATTCGACGCGATTCAATTTCCGATTGCATTCTTAACGATTGGAACGTTTCGCCAGAATCCGTCATCGCCGTGATCAATCGTCAAAAGGATTCGCCTTCGCAGTCGATCTTAAGTTCGATTCTGTCCGGTCCAATTGATATCGACAAAATGGATTACCTGTACCGAGATAGCTTGCACGCAGGCGTTCCGTACGGGCAAAACTTTGATTCGTTGCGATTGATTCGAAGTCTTTGTTTGAACGAAGCCGGTGATCGTTTGGCGATCACCAACAAGGGTCGCACGGCGGCGGAGTTGATGGTGTTTGCTCGGTACGTGATGTTCAGCGAAGTCTATTGGCACCATGCGGTTCGAAGTGCAACAGCAATGTTTCAGCGTGCGTTTTATCTTTGGCATCAACAAGAATCAACAAAACCCGGATTTGCGGCGAGGTTGAAGTCTTTGTTTGAAGCGAGTGAGTTTGAGTTAATCAATACCTTACGTTCCGATTGCGAAGGACAGCCTGCTGCGAAATTGCTTCAGCGTTTGTTTGGAACTCAAAGGAGGCTTTACAAGCGAGTTGCTAATTTTAGCTTCAATGAAAACGAGAAAGTGTTTTCTCGAATTGCCCATCAGCCTTATCCTTGGCTTTTGGAAATCAGCAAGCGAATCGCTGAGCTCTTGTCAAAACGCATTGGCCGAGAAATTTCAGCCGACGATGTTTTACTGGATGCGCCGCCGGTTGGGCTTGAGGTTCAGTTTAATGTCGACGTCCATGATCCGACAAACGATCGTTACCGCCGCCTTAATGACGTTTCGCCTGTCGTGAATACGTTGGCCAAGAAACAGTTTGATGACTTTGTGAAACAAGTCCGACTGTATGTTCCGCCAGAACTGAAAGCCGAGTTAACGGATGTTGACTTTGAAGCTTTGATCATTGAGTCGACCGAATCTGTTTGAGGTTTCTACCAAAGCCTCAGTCGATGTGAAGGCAGGTTTTCGACCGACCGCGTTCAATCTCGATGGCATGGAAAACTCAAGGCGACTTTGAACCAGCAAGGTGGTGTTGGATTTCGCCTTTACCAGCTATCAATAATTCGGGTGCGCTTGCCTTAGCAGGAGAACTGCAAAGTCGCTTTCGAAGGCATTTGCAGTGTTGAATATAGAATGAGTGGGTGACTCTTACCGAGAGTTACCAAGCCGATGAGCGGACTCGTTTATCGATATAACGCCTGCTGAAATTGGGTCTTGCGTA
>CAYMFZ010000701.1:0-2895 GCA_964389585.1 uncultured Pirellulaceae bacterium
CTGAAAGCCACGGATTGAACACGGATGTTGGATACAAAAACATGTGGAATATGCGTTGAATGGATCGCTTAAGTATAAATTCGCTTCGACCATCATTTGAAATGGTGCTGTTTTCCCATGCCTCATGACATTGATTCGATCAGCACCAGCGTTCCACTTATTCTGTTTTTAGGCATGGGCGCAGACGCATCCGTCTTCGCTTCACAAAAAGCCGTTTTTCCAAATCTTATTGTGCCTGATTGGCCAGTGCCTTTGGAAGGTGAGAACCTTTCGTCTTATTGTGGCCGTCTCGCTGCTGACATTGATCCTGGTTGTCCTTGCTTTATTGGCGGCGCATCATTTGGGGGTATTGTTGCCCTTGAGATGACTCAACATCTTAATAGTCGCGCCTGTTTCTTGATTGGCAGTGTTCGCCGACCTCAGCAGCTTCCGAAAAGAATTCGATTCCTTCGTTCGCTCAGCCCAGCCCTTGGAATGATTCCATTGAAGCTCCTGCAACGATCAGCTTCATCATCAGTTACCGTTTCACAAAATGTAGGCGCAAAACATCTTGCAGGAGTTTCACGCCAGTTTTCCAAATCAAACACCGAAATACTGCGATGGTCCGCGAAACAAATTTTGAAATGGAATTCGAACTACGAAAACATTACCGTACGTCACATTCATGGCGACTGCGACCGAGTATTCCCAATCAAAAATGTAGAACCGGATGAAGTTATTGACGGTGGAGGCCACGTAATTTCGATGACACATGGTCATTTAGTTAACAAGTTTCTTCGAGAGCATATTCAGGAAATCAGTTCCCGGTACAACGATTAATCAATACAGCAAATCAATTTGAAATAAAACCGACGCCGTCATTCGTTTCAACATTCATTCTGATTTTGAAAATTCGTTGGCAACTTCCTCTTTTAACTGTCGCACTTGTTCTTCGCTGTTCCACGTCTTACTGTCAATCTTTCTTTCAAAAACAGCACGAACATTCTCAGCTTCGACTCTTCTGTTTAAGTTGAGTAAAGTCATAGCGAGGTAAGCCTCGATGTTTGGAAACAAGTCAGGTTCGCCATACTCTAATGGCTCCAATCGTTGCGCTTTCAAAAGTGACGTTAGTGATTCAGAAAAATTCCCGGAACGGTAATGAGCGATCCCTTGAATCGTGTATGACTGAAAAGACGGATAGAAGTCAATGCATCGCTCTGCAATTTCAAGCTCTCGTCTAATCGCTTGATCTGTCGCATTGGACTCTGTGACCGCAACAATTCCATCGATCACTAGCTCTTCCGCGTCTTTTGGTAACAGGGGTTCGACGCCTGACTCACGAGGAATGGCAGAACGAATCGTCAGCCACCCCTCTTGGTTACCGGAAACTAGCTTCGTTCCGTCAGGCGAAAACGATGTGTGAACGATGGCGGAGTCGTCTTTGTCGCGCAACACAAATAGCTCAATCCCCGATTCAATGTTCCAAATTTTCAGACTTTGGTCATCACTCGCGCTAACCACCCGCTTGCCATCATTTGAAAATGTCAGTCCGGCAATTTGATTTTGATGAGCCGAGATAGTTTGAATTCTCCCACCATCGAGATTCCAAATAATGATCTCTCCGTCGTAACTGCTACTTGCAATCATTTTGTCATTTGGTGAAAAAATGGCGCGCCAAACGCTGTTACCATGCCCCGAAAAAGCTCGAATCAATTCTAAACTTTCCGCATCCCAAAGTTTGACCATACGATCATCACTTGCGGTGACAATGTACTTGCCATCATTTGAGAAACGAGCAGAACCTAGTTCTCCCTCATGCGCGTCAACTGTTTTTACCAGCGACCAGTCGTCTGTGTTCCAAATGCTAAAAGTCCCTTCTGAGCTTCCAGCAAGCAATCGTTTTCCATCTTGCGAATAACAGACGTCCCAGATGTATTCCTCGTGTGCTTTTACGGAGTGAATTTGCCTGCCGTTTTTGGAATCAAATACCCTCAGCATCGAATGTACATCCCCCGTTACGAACTGGTCGACGGTTGGGGAATGTGCGACGCACAGGACGGGAGCTTCATTCTCAATTCTTTCACCGATCAATTGCCCAGTCTCAACATTGGAGATCCGAACCGTTCCGTCTTCGCTGGCCGAAACAATTCGTTGACCATCGGGAGAAAAATCAGCCTGCCAAATTACGTTCTCGTGTGCCTTCAAGACCACCGTGCTCGACTTGCGGCGGGCATTCCAAACTCGCGCCGTTTGGTCGTCAGAAGCTGAAAATATTTCCGCGTTATCAGCCGAAAAGCAGACCTCGTTGAGCTCGTCAAAATGTCCTTGGCAGTTAACCAATTCTGTACCTTCCTTTGCCGTTCGATCTGATGAAGCCGAAACGAGTAAGCGGCCATCACTTGAGAACCGTATTCCATTGACTACGTCTTCATGCCCAACCAACATTCGAATCAAATTTCCAGTCTCCAACTCCCAAAGCTTGATCATGGCGTCGCCGCCACATGTTGCGAACACCGATTGCGTTGGCGAGATTGCGACACTCGTGATTTTCGCAGAGTGCGCATTAAAGCGCTTGTGTAACTCATACCGTTCGCGGCTTACTTGCTTCCAAACACGAACTTCAGAATCTTCTCCTCCACAGACAATAAACTCTCCGTTTAAAGTGCAGTCGACGGAATTGATTCTGTTCGAGTGCCCTGATAATTCAGCAACGATTGATTCATCAGATAGATCGACCACGCGCAACACAGGCTCAACGTCCGCGAGCTTTTTTTCTTTTCGGGAAATCGCATCCAGGTCAACATTGCTCGTTCCGATGACAATTCGTTTGCTTTGATCGAAAAAACCAATCGAGGTGAGGTCTTCTGCAAAGGGCCCTATCAAATTGACCTGTTCGCCACTGCCAGAATCCCAAAT
>CAYMFZ010000702.1:0-2892 GCA_964389585.1 uncultured Pirellulaceae bacterium
AATCAAGCTGGTAGGCGGCAACCATTCCAAGCAGCCTTCTCAAACGCTGAGCAATCGCGACGGAATTGGGACGACGATCTTGGTTACATACGCCTCGGGTAAAAAGGGCTTGTTTCAAAAACAAGCCGGCGAAGGATTCGGAAGCCAAAACAGTTCGACCATTCGCGTTGGTTGCCCCAGCAATGACTCGATTGAGAATCTGGAAGTCCGCTGGCCATCAGGCAAGCAGCAAACGATCGAGAATCCTAGTCTGCCGAAAGTGCTGACGATCGAGGAGGCGACCCAATGAGACGCTTGCTTCGAACACGGCTGACAAGTCGAGTCTCCATGTTGCTGTTATTATTTTGCGCCGCGTCGCTGGCGATTGGTTGCAACAAAAAGAAACCGGATCCAGTTCAGCCGGTAAAAAAAGAATTGACCAAGAGCGAGGGCATCGTTTCAAACTTGGTTGAAACGGAAGATTTGATTCTTGATTTGACCCCACGCCTGAGCAAGTTCGCCAAGTGGTTTGAGGCCAATTCCGCTGGGCAGACGACGGGAGCGTTCGCTGAGCTAGAAAATTGCGAAATCGTTGGGCTCACTGCCGCCGATCCTTCTACGCTTTTTCATTCCGACTCAAACCATCCCGCGTTCGTCGAGACCGCGAATTGGCCAACTGCGACTGCGGCTTCAACTGACGAAACGTCGAACCCTTGGGGCTCACTTGAATCGCTCAACGCGAAATGGGAAACAACTAAATTCGGTGTGTTGTCAGCTAATTTTTCGAGCGACGGAAAAGAATTCACACTGCACACCAAAGCCGAATCGCGCGGACGTTCAAATTCGCATGTGCTTGGACTTAAATCCCACCAGGATCTTGTGTTCGAATCGACTCCTGGCACGAAGGCGCGGAACCTTTGGCGACTGAAGCGCTGGGAGCAACTCGATTTCTTCGTTGAGAGATCTCCCAATCAGCTCTTCAAAGAAGTTTTCGCGGAGTTGGTGAAAGATGAGTTAACGCTTGCCAATGCCCAACGCTCTTTCAAAGACGAGATCATCATCAAGTCTTCACGCAAGGGCGGCCAGATAACGCTACCAGTTCCTGAGGTCGCTGACTTTGAATCGCTAACTTCCAATCACATTTTCCCAGCCGTTTCAGTTGTCGACTACAACAACGATGGACGCGATGACTTGTTCCTCACGTCGCGATGGGGGCCAACGCAGATGTTGGAAATGCAAGCCGATGGAACCTACGTTGACGTCGCTGAAGAGATCGGGCTGCGTGAAGAGCACATGGTCAACTGCATCTTGTTTTTCGACGTCGACAACGATGGTGACAAAGATTGCTTGATGGGGCGACCGATGGAATCCGCCAAGTACTTTCGAAACGATGACGGAAAGTACAAGAACGTTACCCGCTCGAAATCGGATCTTGGAAAGCAGTATTTCGTCTGCGGCATTTCCGCGACCGACGTGAATCGCGATGGCTTAATCGATATCTACTTAAGTAACTACCCGCCACTGAATCAAACCAAGCGTTCGTTCAGCCAAGTTTTCCTCGGTGACGAAGAGCAAGCAATCTTTAACAGCAAACGTTCTGCCGCAACGAATCGCTGGCTGGACATGCCCGGCTCCGCCAACGTGTTGTTGATGAATCGTGGAGATGGACAATTAGAGCGAGTGCCGTTTGATGACATGCTGTCTCAATGGCGGTGCTCATACCAGTCGGTTTGGACTGACATCGACAACGACGGCGATGATGATCTGTACGTTTGCAATGATTTCGCGCCCGATGCGATGCTGCGAAACGACACGCCTCGCGGTGCAGCGGAGCCCGTGTTTGTAGATGTCACGAAAGAGACGTTGCGAGGGAAGGGGATCGGCTTTGGAATGGGCGCATCGTTTGGCGATTTCGATGCCGACGGTGATTTTGATCTTTATGTTTCGAACATGTATTCAAAAGCTGGCAAGCGAATCGCCAACTCAGTCGGCGAAGTTGATTTGCGAATCAAAGCAGCGGCGGCGGGTAGCTTTCTGTTCGTCAATCAACTTGATGGATTCGACCAGCAAGCGGGTTCAGACGAATCTCAATTTCACGTCAATCAGATTGGTTGGTCTTACGGCGGGCAATTCGCGGATTTCAACAATGATGGGCAGCTCGATTTGTATGTACCAACCGGCTACTACACCGCTCCCGAAGAAATCGCGACCGAGGTTGACACCTGATCTTGCCTTTGGCGCTCGGTCGTGCGCGAGGACCCTTCGAAAGATGATGAATTCAAAACATTGGATCAATGGAATCACCAAAAACATGCCGATCGGATTTACGTGCCGGTTGAAAACAAGAACGGACGAACCAAAAAGCGTTTTAGTTTTAACAGCAACTCATTGAGTGGAAACGAACGCAATCGTTTGTTCTTGCGACATGGCGAGAACTTCGCTGACGCGACTTTGATGAGTGGTGCCGACACACTCGCCGACGGTCGCTCATTCGCGTTGGTCGATTTTGACCAAGACGGATGGCTGGATATTGCTTTGATGTCGCTCAATGCGCCTCGGTTTACGCTTTATCGAAATGAGATGAAGCAGTTCTATCCGAACAATAAGTCGATTCGGATTAAACTAGTCGGAGGGCAATCTGATTCTGACGAATCGAATGAGCTGAGCAATCGAGATGCGATCGGAGCAAAAGCTTTGATCGAGTTTCAGTCGGGCAAAAAAGTCATGCTGCAGCGACAATGCGGCGAAGGATTTGCGAGCCAGAATTCGGAAGTTCTTTCACTAGGCGTTCCAGCAGGCGACGAAGTAGTTCGCATCAAAGTCTCTTGGCCATCGGGAATCGAACAAAACGTTGCAATGGCTGACCTGACTCCAGCCGACTCCACAGAAGCCATCACTATCAAGGAAGAATTG
>CAYMFZ010000703.1:0-2882 GCA_964389585.1 uncultured Pirellulaceae bacterium
GGATGCTCCACCTGAATTCTCGCGTTGACTTCGATGAAGTAAAAGTTGTTGTCTTTGTCGACGATAAATTCGACAGTGCCCGCGTTGTGGTAGTTCGCAGTCTTCACCATCCGACAAGCGGCTTCACAAATCTCGGTACGGACAGATTCAGGAAGCGTTGAGCTTGGACTCTCTTCGATCAGTTTTTGATGTCGGCGTTGGGTCGAGCAATCGCGTTCCCAGAGATGGACAACGTTTCCGTGCATGTCGGCGAGGACTTGAACCTCGACATGTTTGGGAAGTTCGACGAACTTTTCGAGGTAGACTCCTGCGTTCCCAAAAGCGGCTTCGGCTTCTTGAGCGGCTTGCTCAAGTGCGGTTTTCAAATCAGATTCACTGGTTGCGACTCGCATGCCTTTGCCGCCGCCACCAGCCGTTGCTTTTACAAGAACGGGGTAACCGATTTCTTTGGCGGTCTTGAGTGCGTCATCGACATTTTCAATCAGCCCTGCACTTCCCGGCACGACAGGAACGTCGGCTTTTCGAGCGAGTGCTCTGGCTTGATTCTTGTCGCCAAGCATTTGCATCGCTTCGGGTGTAGGGCCAATAAAGTCAATATTCGAATCTCGGCAGACTTCATTGAAATGTGCATTCTCCGCCAGGAAGCCATAGCCGGGGTGAATCGCTTCGGCGTTGGCGACTTCGGCGGCACTGATGATCTGTTCAATTCGGAGATAGCTTTGATTGGATCTCGCATTTCCAACGCAATAAGCTTCGTCGGCGAGTTCGAGATAAGCGCTGCCTCGATCTCCTTCGCTAAAAATTGCGACGGTTTCGATTCCAAGCTCTTTGCAGGCTCGAATGATTCGAAGCGCGATCTCTCCACGGTTGGCAATCAGGATTCGTTTATACATTTTTACTTCAGCAAAAATCGGCTATACGTTAACGATGAAACAAAAGACTCATTGGTGAGTGACTTTTGAAAAAAGAATTTGAACGCTTGCGCTGAACCGGCACCAAGACCGTAGTCTTGGCCGGCACGCAATCGTTTTGTCTCAGCTCTCGCAACTAGCTTTTCAAAACTTTGAAAAGTGGCTTGTTGTTGTCAACTGGCTCTTCATTGTTGACAAGGCACTCAACAATCTTGCCAGACACGCCAGCCGTGATTTCGTTGAACATCTTCATGGCTTCAACGATGCAAACCACAGTATCAGGTGAGACCATGTCACCGACTTTGACGAAGTCAGGTGTGTCCGGTTTTGGTTTCGAGTAAAAAGTTCCAATGGTCGGGCTTTCAATGTGAACGATGTTAGGATCATCCACAGGAGCAGAGCTCGTTGGCGCGCCTGCCGCAGGGGCACTTGCCATAGGTGCCGGTGCCGATTGCATTGGAGCGTAGGCTACTTGCTGATCGGCGCCTCTTCGCAAGCGGATTCTTTGATCGGCTTGTTTGAGATCGACTTCATTGAGTTCATGCTCCTGCATCAGCTCAATCAACTCGCGAATCTTGGAAACTTCAAAAACCGATTCTTGTTTATCTTTTGCCATTATTACTCCACAGCTTCACACAATGAACTTTTACTTCGCCGCCGATGACGAGCCATTGGTTGGCTGTTTGTTTGGTTGTTGGATGGTTGCCAGCAACGGCTCTGTTAGGCCATCGCGACAATTCGGGATCTCAAAATCGAAGCCCATTGTAGCTAAAACTTGCCTCCGAGGTCCACGGTACATTGCTCTATCTGCTTGGGTAAATCGCTCAGAACTTCACATCCGTCAATCGTCACCAAGACATCGTCCTCAATTCGGACTCCACCAATTCCGGGCAAGTAGATGCCAGGCTCGATGGTAACAACCATTCCTGATTTCAACGTCCCTTCGTGGCGGGGAGAAAGGAAAGGCTGCTCGTGAATTTCCAAGCCGAAACTATGCCCTGTCCCATGTCCGAATTGTGGACCGAATCCTGCGTTTTCAATGACTTTTCTGGCCGCCGCATCCACCGATTTCAAGTTTACACCAGGCTTGATTTTCTTAATCGCAGCTACCTGAGCTTTTAGTACGACCTCATAAATTTTTCTGATCTTTGCTGGGATCTTTCCCGTAAAAATGACTCTCGTCAGGTCGCTGAGATATTGATCGACTTCTGCCCCCCAGTCAATCAAGACAAAAGAACTTTCGCCAATCTTCACATTCGAAGGGACTCCATGAGGAAGCGCCGATCGGGCTCCCACCCCAACAATGGGTTCGAACGCACAGCCCTTGGCTCCAAAAGAACGCATTTGATGTTCGAGGTTGTGAGCGACGGTTCGTTCTGTCTGTTCTGGTGAAAGTTGGGCCTTAATCACCTCAAAAGCACGTTGGTTCACTTGGATGGATTTTCGGATTGCAGCGATTTCAGTTTTATCTTTTACCGCTCTCAGGTCTTCAACAACGCCGCTGGAAGAAACAAGTTCAGCAGAATCAAGTTTGGCGTTAATCTGATCGAATAGTGATTTTGAAAGTGAGTCAGATTCAATCGCAATCGTTTTGAATTTCGCTTTCTTGACTACCGTTTGCAACGACTCAAGCATCGTCGAACTTGCGTCTCGAATATGAACATCCAAAGTTGGACATTGTTCTTGAAGCTGAGATGTGTAGCGGCTATCGCTCAACAGGATTTCTGTTTTCGGCGTGACAATCAGATAGCCAGCGCTTCCTGTAAATCCTGTCAAGTATCCAACGTTCTTGATGTTGGTCACCAAAAAGGCAGACGCGCCAATCGTCTTGAGGCTTGATCGAAGTTTTCGACGGCGTTGTTGAATAGGAGGTTGCGCCATTTTTGATTGCCTCGCTTTGTTTTGATCGGCCAAATTCCTAGAGGGTATTTCAAAACCTGTAGTGGACTTCGCCAGAAGTCCCAGCTCGCT
>CAYMFZ010000704.1:0-2871 GCA_964389585.1 uncultured Pirellulaceae bacterium
TGCGTGAATCTTGGAAACTTCCGGCAGAAATTACCCACTAAAAAGTGTCACAACAATCAACGAAAGTCGAATCTAGATTCGACTTTGCAGTCTTCTAGGTCAAATAGATCAGACATTTGATCTTGGAAACCGACGCGATTAAGAGCGACTTAGAACCACGAGTGGGTCATTACCAGTAAGTGAGCTTCGTAGCAATTCTGCAAACTCCTGTGGCCCATTTGCTTCGTCCGCATACCGTGCCCAAGATTCGGTTTTGCTTAGCCCTGTCGCCGTGGTGGCAACAATCGCTTGGGTCGATTTCAAACGAGTCCACTTCTCCGCGGTAATCACTTGCAGCTCACTCGTCTTCGAGTCCCAAAGAAAGAATGTCTGAAGACTTGCATTGGTACGCGCTAGGTTTCCTGCGAGGGTTTCATTCGTGTTGTTGAGATCACCTGATTGCCCGCCCTCAACTCGATACTCTTGCGTCAGAGGATCGACAATAATTTTGACTTCACTAACAGAATTGGCAGAATCTACATGAGGCTCAATTTCACCAGCACAGATCGAGATTCGCTCCTCGTCATCAACATGCCAGTCGAGGAACAAGTTTTGAGCGATTCCTGTTTGGCCGCCCATCTGCCACCCATTGAAGGGCAATGCGACTAACGAATCACTCGCTGGCTGGCTTAACTCAAAATCGCTGTCTGGAGTCAGCGGCGTTTGCACCACAAAATCATCAGAATGTGTAACATTGATTTTGTCTGTCGAACGTCGGCCAAACTTTGGGATAAAACTATCCACCAATCCCCGCCCATCATCATTGACGCTTGGATCAAGCGCGGCGAGGGCAGATTGAGCCTTAACCAGATCGAGCTTCGTGGATTGAAGTTCGCCTACAAGCCGGTCAAGAACGCCAACCAACTTATCGCACTGTGACCGACTGGCAGTTGGCTTATTCGCGGGCCAAGACTCAGACATGTCGACAATCGAAAAAGTGCCTTGAGCGGGCAAACTCCCATTGGACTCAAGCTGCGAATCAACGACGGGCGATCGAGGAACATCAGTGCGTTGTTTCCAACTAGAAGCGGATTCGGCAAATTCAACTTTCCAACCGGTAATCTGCTCGAACAAATCAATCAACTGTTCGGTCGAATCGCAAGGAGCTTTAAGAGACTCAGGAGCGATGGTCGATGAGTCATTCGACGGATTGAAAACCGTCATTTGAATTTGAGCGTTGTCAAAATTGGTATGGAGCATGGTTCAGCCATCGAAAAAAGCTTGCCAAACCATCCGCTGGTTCATCAACTATGCCGCCATGCAGTAAACTTTATCGGGCGAAAACCTTCTCTGTATTACCTAACTCGACGTATTTTGGTGTCAGACCTTTTTTACTGGGTAAGTTCTTTCAGCTATGACGGTTGTAGGGCCAGCTTTGTATCCGAGCATTGCATTCAAAGCCAAACCGAGGATCAATCACGACTATTCAGTTGGGCTGAGTAAGGGCCGAGAACCTTTCTGACCGACATAGATTCAACCTAAAATCGCGAGCAGATGAGGTGGCTGGGTAAAATTCAAGGATCCCGTGTGGCGAAAAATGGCCAGAATTTGGAATGCAGATTGATTCGGAGTTTCCCGGTAAAAACCGATCTAAAACTCTCAAGTTGACCCTTGTGGCAAATTCGAAAAACCGATAAAATTCGCGATTCCAACTGAAACCTGTTAAGGCCAGAAATCTCTTTGGTGAATGCGGTTTTGCAGGTGGATTGATGTGAGGCATCTTTGCTCACT
The DNA here is from genome assembly GCA_964389585.1 of uncultured Pirellulaceae bacterium. Classification (GTDB taxonomy): domain Bacteria; phylum Planctomycetota; class Planctomycetia; order Pirellulales; family Pirellulaceae; genus Mariniblastus. The sequence goes on from CAYMFZ010000704.1 coordinate 1,771, forward strand.
TTACTTTAGTATTTAATCGTTCAGCAATTTCTTTCCCTTGGCACCAGCCATTGCGAATTCGGAGAAGAACTGTGCCCGGCACAAAATCATATAACGCTCAAAACGACACAATCGAACAGTCTTGGTTTATCGTCGACGGATCGGACCAAATCGTTGGCCGAATCGCGTCAGACATCGCCATGGTGTTGATGGGCAAGCACAAACCGACCTACACACCAAACGTGGACACGGGCGATTTTGTAATCGTAACTAACTGCGACAAGGTCAAGTTCTCTGGTAACAAGTTGGATCAAAAGACCTACACTTGGTACACAGGCTACACCGGACTTCGTAGTGAAACGGCAAAAGCTCGTTTGGAGCGAAAGCCAGAACAAGTCATGCGTGACGCCGTTCGTCGAATGCTTCCGAAAAGCAAGATGGGCCGACAGATGCTTTCAAAATTGAAAATCTACACTGGAAGCGATCACCCACACCAAGCTCAATCGCCTCAACCTTTAACTGGTGGCCGTACGCTTAAGTAGACCAATTGGCTAGTAAAACCAACTTGGTTGCCTGCCTCGATCAGTTCTCAACCCCTCAAACAATCCAAGCTCAGAACCGAAGTAATGACAAAGACCGACGCAAAAACAAACGAAGCTCTTGGAACTGGACGCCGCAAATCTTCTGTGGCTCGCGTTCGAATCAAATCTGGATCTGGGAACATTGTCGTTAATGGCAAGAAACTTGATGAGTACTTTCCGGTACTTCAAGATCAACGTGCTGTTGTCGACACGCTTAACGCCGCCGGCGCCAAAGATTCAGTCGATGTTCGGATCACAGTTTCTGGTGGTGGAACAACCGGCCAATCAGGAGCTTGCAAAATGGGCATCGCCCGTGCCTTGGTTAATTTGGATGAAGAGAATTTCTCTGCTCTTCGCGATGCCGGCTTCTTGACTCGTGACTCACGAATGAAAGAACGTAAAAAGCCTGGACTTCACGGTGCCCGCCGTGGTACTCAGTTCTCCAAGCGTTAATCGCTTGCCAAGAATTGGCTTACATCGAAATTTACTAGAGGGCATTTCAAAACTACTAAAATAGATCAAACCATTGTTGTGTAGTGTT
>CAYMFZ010000705.1:0-2865 GCA_964389585.1 uncultured Pirellulaceae bacterium
GCTGTTGCCCGTGTGAAACATCAACGCAAGCGTGTGTTTGTCGTTGAGTTCTGCCTCGATGCAAATGTTGTTGTGCTCAGTTAGCGTGAACGGGATTTGAATTAGCTTGGAAGGTTGATCAATATTCGACTTTGAAAAGTAAGCGACACCGGCGGCAACAAACACGGCAATCAATGCGATGGCGGATAGATAGATTCGACGCACGACTTTTCTCCTAGTGGTTTTTCAAGGCTCTATAATTAGTATAAGCCGCAGTGCGTTAGCACTCGGTTCAGTTGCGGAAAACCGGACGCTAACGCGTGGCGTCTGATTGTCGACACCCAAATTTTGGGGCAGACAAACTAATGGTCCTTCAAAGGTGAACGACGGACGGCTGCCATGACGACGGGTGCCATGTTTACGCTCGCGTAAGCATGCTCACGAAAAGTGTGAGGCATGGCATCCAGTGATTCAGTCAAATCAGGTCTGTGAACCAACTAGCTTCGTCGTTTCCATCGGTTCCCGTAAAGATTCGGAGAAATCAACGGATTTGTTTTGATTGTCGTTGATCACTCCGTGGTCAAAACGAACGTATTGGAAAAGAAACTGACTCGTACTAAAACCGGTTTCAAAATTAGCTTGACCTTGCGGAAGCCATTGTTTACTTTGTGACGCAAAGTAAATTAGTTTCAGGGGAGGTGTGAAAATCGAAAGCCCTTATCGACCGCCGCAATATGACGGCCCTCCGTTGAAGAAAGAGCAATTGTCGGCTGTTGCGCAGTATTCTCCCAAGCAAACAGTAAAAATCTATCTGAAGTGGACTTTGATTTGTGTTGTTTCGGCGGCCCCCAGTTTTGTGCTTGGCCTTGTTCTTGATGGAGCTAAATTTTCGGCGATTGCCGGAATGGTGACGGGTGTTCTGGTATTCGTGTTCGCTTATACAGTTGTCGAGCACCATCCTTTCATTCGCAAACGTATGAAACTATTGGCTTATCGTCGAACTGCCTGGATTGGTTATGGAACCAGGATTGCGATATCAATCATTTTCCCGATCGGTTTTTACTTAGACTTAATCGTCGGAATGTTTACGGTCAGCGTATGTGGCTGGTTCTTTCGCCTCGCCGGAATGCCCGAGATCACTGGCTCTGGTCCGGCTGATGGATCGTTTGTGACTCATTTCATCATGACGGTCGTTCAAGGATTCTGTCTAAACGTAATTCTGTTTGGCTATCTAGGAATCGTGTTTGCGATTGTCTTTCTATCCACCGGCGGCATTGATGGTCGCGCTGAACTTAAGCCGCAAACAAAGCGTGACGACCAAACGGCTTGACCTAGGGCCTATTTGATCTCAGGAATCGGATCATTTGGTTTGATCTCCTGGCCTTCCCAGATCGTCTTACCATCGACGTGTGTCAGGATTCGGTGTTTGCTTCCGGCGGCTGGTTTGCGATTTTCGCTGGGCAGGAACTTGCGATGCTCCGCCAACAACGTTTTCGATTCAGCCGCTTCCGCTAGGTTGGTCCATTCGTTGGGATCTTTTTCAAGATCGTAAAACTCTTCCGATCCATCAGCGTATTGAATGTAGCGATAACGCTGCGAACGTACTGAATGGTTGTCGTGATTGTGGGTTGTGATTGCTGGAAAGTCTCGCACTGTGTTGGCGTTTTGTAGTTGTGGCAACAAGCTATGGCCCTCAAGCGAATCTCTTTTTGGGAATTCGCAAAGGTCGATCAGCGTAGGAAAGATATCCAGCAACTCAACGGGTTGGTTGCAGTCAGCGGCAGTCGCGACGCCGGGACCAGCAAAAATCAAAGGCACACGGGTCGATTCTTCCCAAAGCGTATTCTTACCGGTGATTTCTTTTTCACCGAGATGAAAGCCGTGGTCGGACCAAAGCACGACGATCGTGTTATCAGCGTGACCGGAACGTTCAAGTGCTTCCAGTACTCGGGCGACCTGGCTGTCGACAAAACTCGTACTCGCCAAATACGACCGAACGATGTTCAGTTCTTGATTCGTCTCTTGGAGGAACTGTAGTCGTGGTTCCGGCAGCTTCCAATGCAAGTACCATGAAAAAAGTGGCGTATCCGCCCGGTCATTTTCTTTCATCGGCGGAAGTTCCGTTGATTCGACTGGATAGAGGTCAAACCATTTCTGAGTCGCGTAACAGGGAACGTGCGGAAGAAAAAAACCAACGGACAGAAAGAATGGCTGGTTTGGATTTTCTTTGATTTCACCTTCGAGTGTTTCAACCGCCCAGTCGGCGACTTTCCAATCGCCCTTGTCCGAATCCTCGTGCGGAAAAACGCCCCAATCGACGAGTGGGTTTGATGACGGCGTATCAACAAGCTTCTTTGGCGGTTTCGCTCCAACGCCCGCGGGAGTACCAATCACGTCAAACTCGGTGTCATTTTTTCGACGGCCGTTACCACCATGATAGATTTTTCCAGTCGTATAAGTTCGATATCCATTTTTCGAAAAACATTGCGGCAGAGTTTCGTAGTCTTTGAATTCTGGCAACTGTTTGATCCAAGGCGACAAGCCGTAGATTCCGGTTGACGAAGGTCGCAATCCAGTCAGTAAACTTGTTCGCGATGGATTGCAAAGCGGAGACTGACAGTGGGCGTTTGAAAAGAGTGTTCCGCGTTTGGCCAACGCATCAATGTGCGGCGTGTTGGCTTGGGGGTGTCCCTTCAAGCAGCCGATCCAATCGTTTTGGTCATCGATAGCGATGAAGAGAACGTTCGGTTTCCGCGCAACATCTGGTTGGCCGGCAGGCACTGTGGTGTTTTCGCGAACGCTTGATGGTTCCTCGCTGACCGCCGAGTTACAAACGATCACAATCGTCAAAACGAATACGAAGATCTTGTAGATTGAAAGCTTACT
>CAYMFZ010000706.1:0-2864 GCA_964389585.1 uncultured Pirellulaceae bacterium
ACTACGTCCGATGACAGGATCGAGCTTGGTCTGCTTGGCAAGTTCCGTCAGGTCGCGACCGAAGCTATCAAGTGCAGGTGTTTTCGATTTGCCACCTTGTTTACGTTCGCCGCCTTCGCCGCTGGCTCCCGCACCTTCGCGACCGCCACGCTCGGCGCCTTCGCCACCTTCGAGACCGTTGCCAAGCAGATTAAGAACTTCTTCGCGAACTTCTTCGAGCTTAAGACCAAGGTTCATCAAAACCTGAGCAGCAACGCCTTCTTGTTCGCGAAGCAAACCCAACAAGATATGCTCGGTTCCAACAAAGTTGTGATTGAGGTTGCGAGCTTCTTCCATCGAGTATTCGATGACCTTTTTGGCTCGTGGCGTTTGTGGAAGCTTACCCATCGTGATCATTTCGGGACCACTTTGGACAAGTTTCTCAACCTCGAGTCGGATCTTGCGAAGATCGACGTCGAGGTTTTTCAAGACATTGGCTGCAACGCCAGTGCCTTCTTTGACCAGACCAAGCAACATGTGCTCGGTGCCAATGTATTCGTGATTAAAACGCTGGGCTTCCTGATTGGCCAACTGCATGACCTTGCGGGCCCGGTCGGTAAAGCGTTCGTACATACTCTTTCCCCTGGTTAAACCGGCTGTTGCCAAATCGACAACGGCATTGGGTGGTTAAGTTTTTGATTTGTGATTAGTTGGACGTAGAAGGTCTGGATTAAAGACTGTTTCTACATCGCTTGCTCGTGTTCTTGTTTTTTGTCGACTTCGCGGATGAACCCATCGTTGTTGGTCGGCAAAACGTCTTCTTCGTCTGGATCTATTAACTGCTCGGCGGCTTCGTGCCGTTCAATCAACTCGATCAATTGTCTTTCACGATCGACTTCGAACTCCCATTCAAGAGCTTCATCGTAACGCGTCATGTCACTCAGTTGCAGACGGGCTTGATCAAGCCGTCTCGTGTGTCGCAGCAACGTTACTAGTAGCAATCGTGCCTCGACGTCACGCGGGGCTTTTTCAATTCTCATCCGCAGTAGCGATTCTGCCTCTTCCCAGTGACCACCTAAGTATTCGCGTTGGGCTTGAATAAACAAGGTGTCAGGTCGCTGCGGATCCGCTACTTTTTCGCTTGATGGCACTGACATCACGTCAGTTAGTCGGTGATAAGCGATCCAAGCCGACGTGGCCCAAACCAGAAAAATCATCGGCCAAGCGACGGCTGGGAAAGTTTCCCCCAGAGACCATGGCCACAAAAAACTGGAAACCAAAGCGAGGTTAAGAAGAATTGAGAAACCGATGGCGACCAGCAACGACGACATTTGTCCTCGATACCACAAACCGGTTAAGCCCGGCCAGCCGCACAATAATAGTGGGCCCCATCGCATAGGTGTCTCCGACTTCCGTATCAAAAAATAACACCTGAAAACTAACAGGCGGCTTTAAAATCGCATGTTTGTCAATCAGATCGCTTCCATTCACTATTAAGTATCAAGCTGATCCCGAAATTCGTCAATCTCAATCGGAATAACGGCGGATTTCCGCGTTAAAACGATCAATCGCGTCAAATCGACTGCTGCAAGTCTTCGCTGACGGTGATTCACGTGTAGGAATGCATACTCTATTAACTAGAAGTAGGGATAAGTGAACGTTGAGGAACGTTCGTGATGTGCGGTCTCTAATATTCTATCTCTGCTCGGTATCATTGTGGGATTAACGAATGTCAAACTGGCAGAGTCGCTCGCTTCAATGACTGACAAACAATCTGAAAATTCTGTGTTTCGAATACTGGACGCTGCCATTAATCGGGCTGGCGAAGGGATTCGCGTCGTCGAGGATTTCGTTCGAATGAACTTGGGCGACGCCCATTTGTCGAGCGTTTTGAAACAGTTGCGTCATGACCTAACGACTGCCGTTGAAACGATTGATCCGGCTCAACGAATAGCTGCTCGCGATAGTGTCAACGATGTTGGCCGAACGATCAAAACCGAATCTGAGTACAAGCGTGGTGAGATCGAGCCAAGCGAATCGGGAGCGTTGCCGTCGGGTGGAATGATTCAAGCGAACTTGGCCCGCGCTCAGCAAGCGCTACGGACCATCGAAGAGTTTTCGAAAACGATTGACGCAAGTATCTCAAAGAACGTCGAACAACTTCGCTATCGAACCTACTCGATTGAAAAAGCGGTGCTGACGACTTGTGTCAGTTTGCAAAATTTCGCCGATGCCAGTTTGTATGTTTTGACATCTGGTTGGGAAGCAAGTCAAAACAACGCCGAACGTTTATCGCACTTCGTCAAGCAAATGGTCGAGGCGAAAGTCAGTTTTATTCAGTTGCGCGACAAGTCGATGTCTGATCGCCAATTAGTCGAATGTGGCAAGATCATATCCAGTTTGACGCGAAGGACTTCAACCAAGTTCATCATGAACGACCGCGCAGACCTTGCTGTTGCCGCCAATGCCGACGGAGTTCATTTGGGGCAAGACGATCTTTCGGTCGGTGATGCCCGTCGAATCGTTGGAGCCGCTCGGACGATTGGTGTCTCAACGCATTCGATTGAACAAGCTCGATCAGCGGTTCTCGATGGGGCAAACTACATTGGCGTAGGGCCTGTGTTCAAATCAACTACCAAGCAATTTGAATCGCATGTGGGATTGGATCTGGTTCGATCTGTCGCCAAAGAGATTCAGCTTCCAGCGTTTGCGATTGGCGGAATTGACTTAAATAACGTTGCACAAGTTGTTGACGCCGGATTGAATCGTGTTGCGGTTAGTGGTTCAGTTGTATCGGATACAGACCCCAAATCCGCTGCGAATAAACTGAGAGAGATACTGCGAGATAAAACTAACAGCTTGGATCATTGAGTCCGTCTACGTTA
>CAYMFZ010000707.1:0-1341 GCA_964389585.1 uncultured Pirellulaceae bacterium
GATCGAAGACGAGGTGAAGTTTCTTGCGAACTTGAGGAAGCAAAATTCCGAAGCTTTGAAGACTTTGACCGAAGACGTTGATGATCCGAGAGCGAATTTGCATTTGGGGAATTTCTTGCTCGTATGTGAAGACGATCTAGAAACGGCGATGAGGCATTGGAAAAAATCGGCCAACGAAAAGTTTGCGGCTATTGCCAACCTCGAATCTGAGGTCTTGGATTCGCGCGACAAACTGGTTGAGCTTGCGGATGGCTGGAGAAATTTAGTCAAAACATCGCGGCAAACGCCATTGGATCGAAAGTGTCTTGAACGCGCCTTAGACTGCTATGGCGAGGCGTCGCGAGAATTGAAGGGGCGAGAAAAGCAGAAGGTCGACAATAAAATGCTGGAGGTTAGGAATCTTCTCAATGCCTTCTCGAACAAAGGCTTTTCAAACTTCGGTTCGGCAGCGCCCGTTTCGGCAAAGGATGTTTTTGAGAAGGCCCAACGCGAGCGAATGGAACGGACTCAGCGTGATGCGTTCCGTAGACAAATGCTTCAAAAAGAGCAGAATCGATAACCTTATTAGTTTTGCCGTCAATTCGTTAATAACGACTTGAGAAGAACTGCTGCAATTGATCTAGAATATGAATTGCCTCTGATTCCAAAGCCTCTCAAGTTTGCGATTCATCTACACCCAATCCTGAGCCATGATTCTGCACCAACAAAAATTCGATTGTCGATTCAAAATTGGTTTGTTGCTGGTTGGCTTGATGTCGATATTGCTCATCCCGTTTACTGGTTGCGAAAAAGCGAATCCTGTTGGTCAAACCCAGTCTGCGGGTGGCGAAGCTGGATCAAAAACCAAGCGAATCATGGCGGTGAGTTATCCGCTTCAATTCCTGACTCAGCGGATCGCAGGTGAAGATTTTCACGTCGATTTTTTGGCTCCACTCGATTCTGATCCGCAAACTTGGCGTCCTTCGCGAGATTCGATTGGTCAAATGCAGAATGCAGATTTGGTTATTGCCAATGGCACCGGTGCGACTTACGCGAAGTGGATGACAATCGTCTCGCTGCCTGACTCGAAAATTCGAAACACCGCCTCGCGTGGTTTGTCCCTTAAAGATTTCATCGCTGTCGAAGACGTTACGATCGTTCACTCACATGGGCCCGAGGGAGAGCATTCTCATCCAACGATGGTGGCACGGACTTGGTTGGATCCCGCAATCGCCAAAAAGCAAGCCATTTACATCGCTGATGAATTGGCTGGCATCTATCCTGAATCTGCCGACAACTTTCAATCCAATTTGGAAATTCTCAGTCAAGTCATATTTGATCGATCCATCAAGGTAGCCTGTC
>CAYMFZ010000707.1:1351-2862 GCA_964389585.1 uncultured Pirellulaceae bacterium
GCTTTTGACGGCGACACCAAAATCGAAGTTTCTCGCTCGCGCAGTTGGGTTAAACGATCAACACCTGACTTGGTTTGATGAGCCGAACGTTGAGAAAGCCGAGTCAGATCTAGTGCAATTGGAAATCGACTCGACTAAGCCCGGTGTGATCGTGTTCGACAGTTCGTTACCGTCCAAGGAACTGGTGGGCTTCTTGGAGCGTCAGAATCTCAAGCCGATTGCTCTCAACTTGATTGACCACCCGCCCGCCCAAGGCGATTTTCTGACTGAGTTACGAGCCAATGTTGAAAAGCTGACCGCCGCATTAAACGCAGCATCAAGCGAATCAGAATGAAATTTTTTAGCCAAATTCGTAGGTTCAGCCTAAAATGGATGTTCCTGCTCATCGCAATCTTCGCAGGTTTACTGGCGGCCGTGACTCAAATTGGGATGGCGGAATGCGAATTCGTGGTCAAGGAGAACAACTTGATCATCAACGAAGACGGAATGGTCGAGGGTAAGTTGAGACTAGGCTACCTTGGGAAGGAATACGATTCTCAGTGGCCTTATGAATGCAGCATGTCCAGAGTTGATTGCCCGTCATTGATCAACGTTCGTCCCGATTCGGTTACGTCGATTCGTTATCGAGCGAAAGCACTCGGCCCATTTAAAAAACAGGAGCCTTGTGCGATTTTTCTGCGCAGGTTGGGGGTTAAGCCAGATGAAATTGACGGATACGTTTTTTTGAAATACGGAACGGACGTGGTGATTAATGGCCGCCAATAGAAAACAATGGAATAACGGGATCGCATTGATTCTGTTCCTCAGCGGCGCGGCCTCGTTTCAGTTGATTCCGTCCAATAGTCACTGTGCGGTTTGTCATGCGACTACACCCGTCGCCAAAGTCCAAGAGACAGACCGCGACGTTCAGTTGACACGTGCAAAAGAAAAAGCAATCTCGACGCGAAAGCAATTGGCGGTGACCAAGCGACTGGTTGAAAAAGGCTCTGCAAACCAGCACGATTTGCGATTGGCAGATATGCGAAGCAAGGTTGCATTGTTGGAGTATTCTTCGCTTTTGGATCCATCGCGGACCGAGAAAAATTTGATTTCAAAGGCGGAAGTAATTTTTCTTTATCGCTCCGATGAATTGGCCGTTGCCAAACGACTTTACAAACGTCGCTCGATTTCAAAAGTTGCCTTCGATCGAGCAGTCGCAGGCCGTGACGTTGCTGCTTCAAATTTGAAAGCTGTCAAAAGCGCAACCGAAACTCAGCGAAAAATCCAAGTGATTCAGGCGGCGAAATCTCGTTTTGAAATAGCGCAGAAGGAGCATGAAGTTGCTCAGCGTTTGTTTAGATCGGATTCCATCAGTCGACAAACGATGGAGCGGGCAACCAGCAATTTGAAAATTGCTTTGGCGGAGTTAGATGCCAGTAAAAAAGCGTTGGGCGCCACGGCAACGGCAGTGCAGCAATAGCCAGCAACGAGAATAAGAGTCTATCCCACAACTAGTGAGCCGTAGTCGCTAG
>CAYMFZ010000708.1:0-2849 GCA_964389585.1 uncultured Pirellulaceae bacterium
TTGCTGGAGAGCTTCGCTAAGTTGTGATTTCGTGTCTGTGGGGTTTGGATTCGTTTTTGATTGAGTAGCCATAGCAACAGTTTATCTTTTTGCGAAGTGCGAGCAAATGGTGCGAGCAAATGGTGCGAGAAAGTAGAGGGAGAAAGTAGAGCGAGCAACTGGACTGAGAGAATTAGAAACTTATCTCAAACCAAGTGGTTATTCGATAATGAGCCGAAGGCGCTAGCCTCGGGCCGGGATAACCAGCAAAACAAGCCACTCGTTCGGTTGGCCCGAGGCTAGCGTCAACGGCTCACAAATCTTGGGATAAGCCAATTCACTTTCGAAGAAACTCTTGCCTCAAAAGCTTCTATCCGAAATTTAGTGGGTGACTCTTGCCGAGAGTTACCAAGCCAATGAGTGGACTCTTCTATTGATTAACTGCTTGCCGAAATTGAATCTTGCATCGGGCTTGGAAACTTCCGGCCGAAGTTACCTACTAAAACAGACACCGAAATCGAATGGCCAATCGAAAAGCGTGAACGCTGGGTCGAGGTTCCCAGAACTTCAGTCAGCAGGAGTCTCTCGCTGAGACAAGCTTTGATGACGCATTGGTTTGGGTGAATCGCGATTGAGTGTCGCGACTGTGTACCGCGACCAATTGAAAACTACGCAGCGCGTCTTAGCTGACGGTTCGACGAAATGTTTTGATAGAGCGACAGATATTTTTGAGACTGCTCACCCAACTCAAACTCTTGCTCCATCATCAATCGAGCACGTTCACCCATTGTCGTTCTGGCGGTTTGGTTATTAATCAACCAACTAATGCGATTAGCAAGCTCAGCTTCATCGCCGATTTTGGCCAGCAATCCTGTGGCTCCATCTTTGACATACTCAGGGATTCCACCTGCGTTGAAGGCGACGACTGAAGTGCCGCAGGCCATTGCCTCAAGTCCGACTTGCGGCTGATTGTCTTCACGAGATGGAACGACGACTATGTCAGCGGCTGAGTAGATCAAGGCCTGCTTCTCCGCCGAATCGACATAGCCGAAATTGTGAATCGCCGGCATGCCTTCGGTTTGTTCAATGTCACCTGATCCAAACACAACACATTCGACGTTTTGATCAGTCTTCAATTGAGTCAACGCAGGGAGCAAGTGTTGAAGTCCCTTACGACGATTGTTAATGTCTTCCGCACCGAATCCAATGAGCACGGAATCGTCGGAGAGCCCAAGACGTTTTCGCGCATCTTGTTTGGCAATCGGGTTGAACTCTTTCAAGTCGAAACCGAGACGAATGGTTTGGAACGTCGTATTGTCTGGCCATATTTTGCTTTGCATCGCCAGCTCGCGCATCCAATCGCTGGGCGTGACGACGTGAATGTTTTTGTTCCGTAACGTTTTTTGTTTGACCTTAAAAGTCATCGCCGATACGTCGCGCGAGCTTCGATTGGTGACTTGTTCACAGCTTCCACAGCCATGCATGAAGCTCGTACAGCCATTGGAATAATGGCAGCCACCTGTGAACGCGTTCATGTCATGGAGCGTCCAAACAATTGGAACATGGTTTGGGATCGAGCCAAAGAACGATGGGTAATCCGCAAAGAAGCTTATCCAATGCAAGTGCACCACGTCGGCGCCGATTGATTTCCAATTCAAGTCCGTCGGCTCGGGCAATTCTGCCATCGAAAAAGTTTCTGAGCCGGCTGGGCGAAGCGCGATGTGGTTGTTGAACTGCTCGTATATGTCACGTTGGCGTCGTTTGTTAACACGCCGTTGGACAGCGCCCGTGAAAACGCCAAACTTGGGCGGTTCGAAATTGAGTTGAGTGAAATCGTCGTTGTCGATTTCCGATTTATCATTGCGGTGAAAATAAAACTGGCTATCAATCCTGTTTTCACGAAGCTTTTGGTGCAATCGTTTGGCGGCGGTTGCGGCACCACCATAAGGAAACGTGTTAAATTGAGCGACTTTCAAGTTGGTTGTCATACTCGGTTTCCCTGGGGAATTTAGGCGGCGCGCCGGTGTGGCGCTGATTCGGTTGGTTGGTAATAGATGGCGGGATTTTCAGCTTCGAATTTTTGCTTGGCCAGAAACATGTTTTCCAGCATCGCGCGATGACCGCGTCGCACAAACTGCACGCGAAATTTTCGTTTAGCCGTTTCGATTTGATCAAGAAGCGGATTCCAGTTCGAACGGCTACGCTCACGTTCGGTCAACGGCTTGAGGCATTGCTCGATGAATTCGTCTTTCTCCTGCATGAAGCCATGCAACAGAACTTTGTTCGAATCAGCAACATCACGACGGACGCGGTTAAGCGTTGAAAAGGAAATCTGCTGAGTGAATTTGGCGCGACCTAGCTTTTCTGCGTATTGGTAAACCGCCATGTCAAAAACGCCTTGGCGGGCTTCTTCCGGCATTTGCTGGGCGAAGTCCATTGAGTAACAGGCGCCGCCATTGATGTGCGGATGCAGGATTAGTTTTGGCTTTTTGAAAACGCGATACTTGTAGACTTCGGGAACGTAGCAGCCCATCATGACGGGTGTTTGGTCGCCGGCGTACCATTCGTCAGACAAACGGTCGATCCAATTCGGCTTAATTGGCGACATGTCAGATTCCAGCCACAAACTAAAACCATCATTGCCTTGATAGTTTTGGCTGATGAACTGCATGCAGTCCCAGAACATTGCTCCAGGTCCTTCGGGGTATCCAAAAATCTGCGTTGGGCAAGCAAACGGAACCGCGGTGCCGAGTTCGGAATAAGCCGCAACAAGGGCTTCGTTTGTTTGCGTTCGCGGACTCGATGCGAGCAGAAAGTCGACTTCCACGTTGGGAACGGGAAACGATTTCAGGCAACGTGCTATCTTTAGG
>CAYMFZ010000709.1:0-2846 GCA_964389585.1 uncultured Pirellulaceae bacterium
TACACTGGGGGTGTAGAGGTCGCTGGTTCGAATCCAGTCAGCCCGACTTTGTTTTTCTGGGGTCTTTAAAAACCAGAATCCACCTAGTGCAGAGTTTTGTGCAGAGAAGCGATCGCCTTCCTTGTAAAAGGAGGCATTAATCGCCGTTTTTCAACGTGTCTGAAATTACGATTTCCACGAAGGAGAACAAAAAATGCGCACACCAAAACCATTCTTTCGCAAACAAACCAAATCTTGGTACGTCCAACTTGGCAAACGTCAAATCAGTCTTGGACGTGATGAAAAAGCAGCTTGGAAAAAGTATCACGAGTTAATGCTGGTAACAAATGAGCCTTCGGAGGTCGATTTCGTCGTTGACCTGTTGGACCAATACCTTGATTGGCTCTTCAAAAACCGAAAGTCTGGCACCTATAATAAGGCGAAACATTATCTCTCACATTTTGCCAAATTCGTTGGTAAGAAGTTGAGAATCAACCAGTTGACGCCTCGCAACGTATCCAGGTGGATTGAGGAGAAATCAACATGGGGACCAACTACGTCCAATGATGCCATCTCGGTTGTCCAACGTGCATTCAATTGGGGGCTGAACAATCAGTTGATAAACAAAAATCCAATCGTAAAGATCGCTGACAAGCCTGCTCGTCGAAGACGGGAGACTGTCTACACGACTAAAGAGTGGTTGGAAATTCGCAGGCACGTGACTGACTGTTTTGGAGACATCCTAGATTTTATGTGGGAAACTGGCTGCCGTCCTTTGGAGGCTCGTTCAATCGAAGCTAGGCATGTGGACTTTGAAAACGAGCTAGTCCATTTCCCACCAAGTGAAGCGAAAGGCGGCCTGTCCGATCGAGTCATTTTTTTAACAGATAGAGCCGCTGATATCCTTCGCCAGAATTTTGATCGCGAAGGCCCTTTGTTTGTAAACACGAAGGGCAAGCCGTGGACAAAAGACTCGATTGGTTGCCGTTTCAAGCGGCTCAAGAAGAAGCTAGGTAAAGCTATGTGCGCCTATGCCATTCGTCATAGCTACGCGACCGAGGGATTGAAATCAGGAATGGATAGTCTGGTTCTTGCTCAGCTCATGGGCCATGCGGATACCACGATGCTTTCTCGAACCTATGCACACCTTGCCCGAAATCCAGACTTCTTAAGGCAACAAGCAAAGTCGATGCATGAGAGCAGGCAGTAGTCGACTGTGAACATCCATGAGCTTTCGAATTCAATTGTCAAGATGTTTCAACTCACGACGAGGATGTGTTTTATGCAAACCACTGTCGACCTCGCACGACTCTAGGTAGTCAGCGATCTGCGATTCCGAAACGCGGATGCATCGGCCAATTCGGTGACATTTCAACATTCCTTTCTCGATAAGTGCATATACCATTGAACCCGACACGCTAATTCTATTAGCAACTTCGTTGACGCTAAGCAATTTTGAGTCTGACATGTACGCTTCTGTTCCCTTCAATATCAAGACAATTCGTCCGATTTTTAGAATTCGGATCTCGCCACAGCCTAACGAAGTGGCACTCTTAATAGACCAACATGGGGTATCGCCGCGTGACTGTTCAGAAAGAGATACCGACTCACTGATCCGTTGGTGGGTCGGCAAATTCAGCGACAATTCAATCGCTCAAGGCATTACCACTTGAGGTTTTTCGATTGACTTGAATCAGCCAACCACATAGTGCAATCAGAACTGCTGAACAGAATGTGAAACCGACCCAGTTGCTGATCGGTCCAACCGCATTTTCTGCGATTGGCGCAACCATGCTTTCACCGGTCGCGGTTACAACTTTGGCCATTCCGCCCATGACTTCCTCTGGTCGTGCCAGCAAGGCGACGATGAGTCCACCAGTTGCCAGCTCGGCCTTGTGAGAAAAAAGAAACCCGATGACTCGTGATGGCTCCTTGTGGCTTGCGACAAACGTCATCAGCGTTTTTCGCTGGCCAACAGATAAGGCCAACAAGCTGTACAACGGAACGATGGTTTCGCTTGAAGGATTTGACAAGAATGGCAATCTGTTGCTGAGCAATGGAAGGACCATTTCTCCGGAGTGGGGGCATCTCGATTATTCAACAAGCATTACATCGCATAGTGCTCAAGGAAAAACGTATGACAGAGTGTTGGTGGCGCAGAGTAGTAAGTCGTTTCCGGCATCGAGTCCCGAGCAGATCTATGTAACAGCGAGTCGGGGGCGAGAAAAGATCGACATCTACACCGATGATACTGAAGGCCTTCGGCGGGCAATCGGAAAACAACGACCACAAATGTCTGCAACTGAATTGCAATCAAAATCTCAATCCAATCGCTCTTTAGTTAGGCGTGCCGTCGAGCTGCGGCTTCGTACTAGGCAGGCAATCAAGAAACAGTTGCAACGAGTCCAAGACTGGCTACAACATGAACCAAACCAACAGGCCAGGGAGATATGAATCAAAACGAGTCCAAAAGCATTCTAGATCGCTTTCAAAACACCGAGCCAGAGGAGACGGTGTACCAATCCGACGGAGACTACAAGGCCTTCGGTATTTCGCGGCATGCAATCTCGCTCAACTGCGTCGCTCGTGATGGAAAACAGATTGGAATCTCTTGGTCACTTTATAGCGACGCAAGATTTGATCCCTCTGGAGGCATCGCTATTGAATTCTCTCACAAGCTTGTGAAGATCCAAGGCAAGGGCTTAATTTCTCTCTACCAGTACATTCTTGGCAATCGAGTTACGTTTGTTGCGGAAGCAGATCGCGCAACGGAGAAACTTTATTCGCAAGATCAGGAAACCTTGGTTTCTTGTGCGTTAGCCCAGTACTGGCGGACACCAGTTTTTGGTTAAGCAGCTAAAGCTGCA
>CAYMFZ010000710.1:0-2559 GCA_964389585.1 uncultured Pirellulaceae bacterium
CTATTGATCTGATTGGCTACGACAAGGGAGTCAAAATGATTGCTGATCATAAACGCCCCCTGATATCCATCGGGCGTCTTTATTCCACGTAATAGGCCTTCATTTGCTAGTCGCCAGCTAGATCTGACCAGCGTCATTAAAAGTCCACTCGTAAGGATATTGATCAACAATATGGAACGAGGGATCTGAATGTTAAGTATGTACGTATCGACAGCCAGAATCGCCAAAAAACTAACACAAAAGGGATTAACGAACGAGATGAGATCGCGAAACGTCACGTAACGCCACCATCCGTGAAATGTTTTGAATAATAGGAAGCAAACCACCTCTATCCCGACAACAACGGGAAGAGAAATCCAAAATCGCTTTTGCATCTCCAAGGAGATTTCAAAGTCCAACCTTAAGGCAAATGCAAAAAAGTAGCCTGCTGAAAAAATCAACAAATGGAGGCCCATGAGAACTGGAATTCGGTATGAGATAATCCAGTTCGGTAGTCGGGCATCCACTGGCTCGTGAGAATTGCTTACTTGAAGTTCGTTAGTTGGATGCATTTTTTTTCTTTGGGAGTCGATTGAGATACTGATCGCCGAAATGCAAGTTGCCAAAGCCAGCTCGGTTTTCGAGGCTCGCCAAACTCAGACTAGGCACGGCAGAATGACAAGGTCGAAGGATTTTAACAAAGAAAGGGATTAAAGGGAAATTGCTTGCTGCGCAAAGAACTCAAAGAAGGTGCAGTGATGGAGTCTATTCGGGCAACTTATTTGCTGTTCAGTAAGACGTGCAGCTTCTTGCAAATGTTCATGCGGGTTTCCATCACATCTGAATTATTTTCTAAGACAACTTGAATATCGGGGCGAAAGTACAAAGAAAATATCTTGTTCCTGAAATTCCACAAAACAATCACTGGTTTTGTAATCAACATTCTTGATTGTGAGAGATAATCTTGCTGAGTTGGGGAACGAAAAGCGTTGAAAATTACAAAGGCGACTAAGCGGAGTCTTGCTAGTCGTTCTAGCGTCAAACCCGTTGCGCACTCCGTTCCCCACGGTGACACGAGTTGACCATGCAATAGCGTGGAGTTTTGTGGTTTGAGGAAGGGCTAAGCTCCACACTAATTGAGAGAAGTTGATTGTCGAGTCACACAAATAGTCCGCTTTCCAAGTCACTAGCAGTTTTGCGAAAGGCTTCGATATATCTAGCTCAATTCATACAACGTGAATTGATGAGCCCGCAAAATTGGTGCATGCAGAAAACAGCTCAGAGTATCAACAACCGAATGCAATGATTGCGCAAGCGTGAGGTCAGAATCCACTTATGATTTGGGTTTTTAGCTTATCAATGTGCCAGGGTTGGCTTATAATGCTGGCCGCGATGCGCTTTCCTGAGCATTTCTATGCGTCTACGAACACCCAATGAGGTGTTTACTTGTTTCTAAAAAAACGCCCACTGAATAAGCATGTCAAATCAATTTACTCCGTCCAGTTCACTTTCAATTCCAGCTGAACCAGGGCATCAAAAAGCCCCCAGCAATCCGTTGTTAAACGGTGTGCAGGCTCAAGGATTCGATATTTGGGGACCGCTTCAACGCAGGAAGTATCTAATTACTTTGTTTTGCTTGATTGGTGCCGCACTGGGATATTTGTATTACTTAAAAACTCCGAAAGTGTACGCGTCAAGTACGCAACTAATGATCACAACGCAGGCACCACCATCGTTGGTTGAAGGCAACGTTCAGCTAGATAAGGTTTCGTTGTCGAAGCATGCCAGTCTGCTTTCAAGTGAATTAGTTCTAGGCAATGCTTCGGTCTCAGGAAGTTTCTCGAGTATGGAAACATTTCGTGAGAATCCATTTCCCATTATTTCACTAAAAGAAGACATGATTCGCGTTGTGTCAGATACCGATGAGACTTTGCAATTAGTTTGCATGGGGCCCAATAAAGATGATTTGCCAATTATCTTGAATCGGATCGTTGATGCTTACAAAAAAATTATCATTGAGGATTCTCAGACCATCGGTCAACAGACTTCTGATTTGGTTGAAAAGTTGGCCACTAAGCTTTCGGATGAGAAACAAGGAGACGAAGCAAAGTGGCTAGAGCTTCGAAAAAAGCTAAACATTAGTACGTTGGATGAACAAGGCAACGTTGCGAATCCTTACAGCAAGCAATTGCTGTACCTCCAGTCGAACCAAGCTGAGTTTAAAAGCGAACTTCGCGATATTCAGGATCGAGCAGGTGCATTGGCAGTGTCGCTGCGAGTAGACCCAACTACTAATGTAATTGATCCCTTACTAGTGAAGGTAGCCGCCCTTGAAGCGCAAGAATTTCTTGGACTTGAGAAAGCGGCCTTTAAAGATGTGGAAGGAATTGCTCGCAACAATGTTCAGCCCGAGATCAATAAGCGATCTAGCTTGGAACAAAGAGCTTGGTCAATTGAAACCAAGATTACTGAATTGCGATTTGAACGTGCAAAGCGGTCGGATGTGTTTGGTCAAGGGCACAAGTCCATTACCGCTTTAGACGAGCAAATAGAAGTATTCACGGGTTTGCTAGCCGAGAC
>CAYMFZ010000710.1:2569-2844 GCA_964389585.1 uncultured Pirellulaceae bacterium
CCGAGACCAATTCGGAAGTGAAAGAACTTGACAAATACATTCAAGAACAAACTCCCGATGAGCAAATAAGTCCAGCTGAGGCCGCTGTCAGCGAAGAGAAGTTTCGTGGACAGGAGCGCCGAGAATGGATCACCATGTATCAGTCAAAACTTGAGAAAGAACAAGCTAGATTAGTTTCTCGACTCGAAGATGTTAACGAAGAGATCGAAATTGTTGAGAAGAATTCGGGTGATGTAGCAATGGGAATTATCGCACTCAATATGCTCCAACGCCAA
>CAYMFZ010000711.1:0-2840 GCA_964389585.1 uncultured Pirellulaceae bacterium
CGCTAAACAGTTAAAGCGTCCGTCAAGACGCTTCGCGTCATGCCTGACACGCGCATAAAAAAACGGGCGGTCATGCGACCGCCCGATCTCAGTTTAATCATGAACTCTAAAGCGAACTCTAGTTAGCGTTCCACCACCAAGAGTCGCCATTCTTTGTTGCCTTTTTAGCAATCGCACCAACCGTAGGAACGACTTGCGTGTTTTGGGCGATGCCCCACGAATCAAGTTGAACTCCACCCGAGGCAGAAACCAACCAGCTCTTGGCGATTCGAACAAAGCTGCATTTGGCAGGAACGACACGAGGAACCGCATGGCTTGGCGTGACTGCAGCGTTGGTCAGACCAAGAATCGCAGGAGTTTCCAAGCCAGCTTTTTGACTCAAATTCTCACGACGAATGATTGCCGCAACGACTGAAAGATCCATCATGTTTCGCAATTCGCGGAACGCAGGCTCTGCTTTTGAAAGCTCTTCAAATCGCTCGGTCATCATGGTTGCCCATTTGACTGCGAAACGATTTGGCTTCTTGGCTCCGGAACGCTTTCCGTCTTTGTCGAACATTGACTCTTCGGTCAGCGTCTTGACGCCAGAACCGCGAATCTGCCAGACATTGCCGTCCTCGCTTTTGGCGATTGGCTCGTAGTTGCACTCCATCCAAAATCGAGGAGCAGCTTTGACGTTTGTCGCGTTAGCTTTTTGAGCCATCTCCATGAAGCTTGGAAAGTTGTCGATTGGAGATTTCTCAATCCCCATACCCAACTGCTTCATTTTGTAATCCGCCGCAACGAGTGCTTGAGAAAAACGACTGTCGGCAGGAACGCCAGTAAGTGTGATTGTCTGCTGGCCCATGGCTTGCTCGATTTGAGGTTGCATCTCTGGGCGAAACGGCATGCCGCTTTTCTTGAGCTGACGATAAAACTGCTCAAGCTGCTTGATGCCTTGCTCGGTTGGGTCAATTGAGACTGAGATCCCCTGCCCCGTTCGAGCATTGTCTACCGAACGCATTGCGACAAGGAAATCTTCCAAGTGCAAAACTGGCATCCCAGAAGTCTCGCCGACGACGACACCCTGTTCGTTGACTTTGAAACCTTCGCCAGGACCAGCGATGATCACATCATTGTTCTCTGGCGAAAGAATGACGAATTCGATTCGCTGCAAGCCAGCCATGTAAGTGACTTCGCTCGAAAGTGGAGTCCCTTCATTTTTGGCTTTGGTGATCGCGGCTTCTAGTCCACCCAGCGAAACCATTCGCAGAGCAGACGCTTCGCCGATCTTGGCGTCAGTGGCTTTGAGGCCTTCTTCAAGTTGAGTTCGGATTTGAGGATCCAAAACATCCTTCTTGTTTGACAACACGCCACTGGTGTCGATCTTTACTCCACCGACAACACCGGTAGAAAAGAAGTTGTTGGTTCCGCTTCCGAAACCATTGTTGTTTCCGTTGTCTCCACCGTTGTTACCGCCGTTATTGCCACCACCGTTGTTATTTTGGGCAAAGGCGCTTGCTGGTAAAATCAGCAGAGCACAACAAACTAAAAAAGCAAACTTGGCAAAACGTGCCGACATGATTAACTCCTGAGAAAAAAGGCCTTGCCCCTTGGTCTTTATTGTATCGTAATTGTTGGTCCGCATACTTACCCCGTACCTCACTTCTTATCCAGAAAGGCTGGCGGATGGTGGGGAAATCGCGGTAAGATAACAATTGTGAGAATGCGCCTACCAACCAAGACTAACTTGACACCCGGTAGATGGCAAGAAAAACCGGCAAAATGAGAAGATTTCGCCACGTCTTTTCCGCGGCGGCCACGCTCAATCAAAAAATGGATCTCGGATTGCTTATGCTTAAAATGAAAAGCGACCAGATCAGACGTTTAACCTCGATCTTTGCTTAACCCCAATATTCCCTAACCCTCGATCTTCGCTAACCCGCGATCTTAAACTGCAATCCACCACGACTCTTTCATGGGCAACGAACCAAAACCTCGATCCGGCGCCAATATCGCTTATCTTGTCATCCGCGATGGCAAGAAGTGGTCGGACGTTTTTCGGCTAATGCCCGGCAGAACCGTCACAATCGGACGCTCGCCCACCAACCAGATCGTGATCAAGGAAGATCAAGCCAGTCGGCAACATGCCGAGATTTTCATGTCGGACAACGAGTGGACGGTTCGAGACTTGAGCAGCCGCAACGGAACCGCAATTGGAGACGAGCGAGTCACGGGCGACCACAAACTCAGCCCTGGCGATGTGATCTGGATCGCCAGCACGCAAATGGCTTTTGTGACAGACCTCTCAACTGCCTATAACCGCAAGGTCTTTTCGAGAGTCGAAATCGGAAATCAAACGGTCACGGGTCTGGAGATTGACGACTCGGACGACCAAGCCACGATATCCGAAATCAAAATCACCGAGCCGACGAACATCACTCATCGGCGTCAGAAAACGCGTTACCTTCAAGAAGAAGATTCTGACTCTGGCGTCCTCGAAGACAGCGCCGTTGTTGAAGGTGCCAAATCAAAAGCGTCTCGCAACGCGACTCGATTGTGCCGATTGGCTTTCGATCTGGCTAATGAAACGACGCCGCGTGCGATCGCGCGTATGGCGTTAGATTGCCTTCACGAAGAAACGAAACTTGATGCAGGTGCCGTTTTGATGGTGCCAAAGAATCGACGAACAACCGTTGATCCAGAAAAATTGGAGATTCTGGCTTGGCGTAGTGACTCGCGACCAGAGTACCAACGCGTTTCGACTTTCCTAGCTGAAACTAGTTTGCGCAACGCCGAAGCCGTTCTCGCGCGTGACATTCAAAACGACAGTGCGTTGGGCGTCCGAGATAGTTCAGGCT
>CAYMFZ010000712.1:0-2818 GCA_964389585.1 uncultured Pirellulaceae bacterium
GTATTTGTCCAATCCGGACGGAATCAATCGCAACGCACGGCGAAGCACGATTGACCGAATCGCTGCGATGAACCAACAACGATTTGCAAAAGTCGGCGATCCTGAAATTCAAACCCGAATCAGCCAGTACGAAATGGCCTTTCGTATGCAGGATAGCGTCCCTGATTTACTCGACGTTTCTGGTGAGTCGAAGGAGACGCTCGATGCTTATGGGCCCGACATCCATCGACCGGGAAGCTACGCCTCGAATTGTTTGATCGCAAGGCGACTGGCTGAACGTGATGTTCGATTTATTCAGCTTTTTCACATGGGTTGGGATCATCACAACAGTTTGCCAGAGAAGATTAAAGGCCAAGTCAACGATACGGACCAAGCGACTGCCGCTTTGATCAACGACCTCGAACAACGTGGCTTGCTTGATGACACGTTGATCGTTTGGGGTGGAGAGTTTGGGCGAACGATTTACTCGCAAGGGGCTTTGACAAAAACCAATTACGGTCGAGATCATCATCCGCGATGCTTTTCCTTGTTGCTCGCCGGCGCGGGCATCAAAACTGGATTAACTTATGGCGCGACCGATGAATATTGTTATAACATCACCGAGAACCCAGTTCACGTGCATGACTTAAACGCGACGATCTTGCATTTGATGGGAGTCGATCACAAGCGACTGACTTACAAGTACCAGGGGCGCGATTTTCGTTTGACTGATATTCACGGCAACGTCGTTCACGACATTCTGGCTTAGAAACCTATCCCAAAAAAGAGTTTATGCGTCAGTGAGCCGAAGGCGATGGTCTCGGGCCAGGACAACCAGTGAAACAAGCCACCCGCTGGGTTGGCCTGAGGCTAACGCCAACGGTCCATAACTTTTGGCTTAGACTTTTAGAAAGTGTTGCAATTAACTGCAGTAGATTACTTAGAACTTTTTTCAGGGCGGTAGGATGCTGCGTCATCGTAGCCGGTTTGGTAAATGCTTTGGCTTGTGTGGCCGCTGTTACCATTGGCGATGTCGAAGCATCCAAAGGGCTTGCATCTGCCTTCTTAACACTTTGTCTCACTTGTGGACTCGGTGCAATTCTACTTTTGTTTGATCCTCGTCAGCTAATGTTAATCAATGCGTTCTCGCTTAGTCGTTTGGTTGAGCCGAAACGAGAACGCAAATCGTTTGCAGATCGAATTCACGTTGACGAACCGGACGACGAAGAAAGCTGAACTAGCTTTAACAAGCTAAGGATTTCCGTCGTCGTTTGGTTAACGCGACAATTCCTCCGAGTAGCAATACTAAAGCAGAACTTGGCTCGGGAACGCTTCTGAGTGCGGTGACTTCAACAAAATTGCTTCTGTAGACGACTGACCAATCAGACGAGTTCGTATGTGAATCAAAAGTTCCATTCACAAGATCCTCAGTCGTCAAAATGCGAAACGTATCGCCAGTTTGGAAGTTGTAGTTGGCCATGATGTCTAACGTTCCTGCCAGTTCTGCACTTCCCAGCACATCAAGAACATCAAATTGACCGTCCGCCAAATCGAATAATTCGATTGACAATATCCCTGTTGAATCCTGTGCGTAATCGCCGTCAATCGTGAGAATGCCGGGCGAAAGACCGGGGCCAACGATTCCGCTATTGTTAAACGCAACCGAGTCGTTGAGGTCCAAAATTCCGTTGCCTTGCAAGAGACCACTGTTGTCAAACGAATCACCAATCAAATCCACCCGACCCGATTCAATGGTCATGACGCCACGGTTTTCGTGATTCGATCCTGCGACTCCTAGTGCAGCATCCGTCTCAAACAAAAACTCTCCGTCGTTGTCCAATTCGAAATTAAGGTTCCTGGCTCCTCCGCTTCCTTGTTTGACATGAACCAAACCTGTCGATTGGTTGAGTAGCGACCCGCTAACGTTTGAACTCCAAGTAGAGTCTGAAGATTCAACCACAATGTGCGAGGCGTTGTTCAACGTTCCTACTGTGGTGAGACTACTGTTTCCACCATCATTACTTCCGCTGACTATCAAAATCATCCCTTCGCCGATGTTCCCGGCAGCCGTATTGGCACCGCCTCGTGCGATGATGTCGCCCGTTGCCGCACTACCAAAGGTTAGGCCTGTTGACTTTACAATCACGTTTCCTCGGGTGTATCCAGAATTTAAGTTGAGCGATCCACTAAATCGAAAGTCACTATCCGAACCGTCCAAGACTCCATTGTTCGTCAAGTTTCCGCTGATGGACTTACCACCACCTGCACCCTCGAGAACGCGAATAGTTCCATTGTTGGTGAATCCATTGCCAACATCCAAACTTGAACTCCAATTTGTGTCGATCGTATCAAGTTCAATCACACCATCATTCATCGCACCAGCCGCGGTAACCAGATTTGCGCTTCCGCCAATGGATGCGCCTTTAACGGAAACCAAGGCTTCTGAATTAATCGTTCCCATCAAAGTCGTAGTTCCCCGAGCCTCAAGTTCACCTCTCATTGTTGAGCCAGAAGCGAAACTAATCGTTCCATCGTCAATGGCAACCCGCGTCCAGTGAAAACATCGAAGTCTGCGTTATCAATTAACGTCAGTTCTCCCGAGAAGAGTTCACCACTATTCATCGAGAGGCCTGTACCCGTGATAGTCGTGTTCGCATTGAACTCTAATGTTCCATCGTTCGTAATCAACCCATCAAACGTTCTTCCACCGCCACTAGCCCTCAACGTTTGAATCTTCCCGCCAGCGCCGTTCGTCAAGTTGCCGATTAGTGTGGAAGACCATGAACTGTTCTCCGAATCCAAAACCAGCGTACCGTCATTGTTCAAGGTTCCGGCAATT
>CAYMFZ010000713.1:0-2805 GCA_964389585.1 uncultured Pirellulaceae bacterium
ACCGGTTTGGTATTTGGCATCTACCCTGCAAAACGTGCCGCGTCACTTGATCCGATCGAGGCGTTAAGGCGGCTTTGATGATGGGGCATCAATCCATTTGCTTTGAAACCATTTTGATTTGATCCATTTCGGTTTCGATCAAACAATTGTCGTTGATCACTCCGTGGTCAAAACGCCAGCGAGAAAATTGCACCCTTCAGTCACGTTTGGCCGAACGTCACCAGTAAGGCGTTTTTCTTTGTAGTTCAACGTTTAGATTTCGGAGAAATCAACGACGATAGAAATCAACGACGATCGAGCTCAAACGACAATTGGGTTCGGCGACTTATAAATTTGTCTTGACGTTCGTAGTGTCTACTACCAACGCTGAGAAGATCGTTCAGGAATCTGTGTATGCAGCTTTCGGTTATTTGTGAACGGCAAATTCAGTTACAATCAAGTCAGAAGATTTCCTGCATCCTTTGGAAAAACGAAGTGATCCTTTGAACCATTTTCATAGAGCACAACTTGCTGCCTTGGCATGTCTCTTTTTTGCATTTTCGCTTGGCGAAGTTGCGGCACAAGACAAGCCAAACGCCGTGAAACCCGTTGATTTTAATCGCCAGATCAAGCCAATTCTTTCTGATCGTTGCTACCTTTGCCATGGCCCGGATGAAGGAACGCGCGAAGCGGACTTGCGATTTGATGATGAAGAAGAAGCCAGCGCCGCCATTGAGTCGGGAGAGCCCGACGACAGTGAATTGATCGCGCGGATTTTTTCGACGGACGACGATCAAATGCCGCCCGCCGATTCCAATCTTTCGCTAAACGAGGAAGAGAAAGAACTAATGAAGCGTTGGATTGCCGAAGGGGCAGTCTGGGAGCAGCATTGGTCATTCGTTGCTCCAGAAAAAGCGACGCCACCCAAAGTTCAAAATAAGAAATGGCCCGCCAACGAGATTGATCAATTTGTGCTTCACCAACTCGAAGCCAACAAACTTGCTCCCGCCGATTCGGCGACGCGAGAAAAGCTAGTTCGCCGAGTCTCTTTCGACTTGACCGGACTACCGCCAACGCTGGATGAGCTTGATGCCGCGTTGGCGGATAAGACAGATGGTTGGTACGAGAAAGTGGTCGATCGACTTTTACAGTCGCCCCGCTACGGTGAACGGATGACGGCGGATTGGCTCGACGTCGCGAGGTATAGCGACACGTATGGCTATCAAGTCGACAGGGATCGCTTCGTTTGGCCATGGCGTGATTGGGTTGTTCGCTCTTTCAATCAAAACACGCCCTACGATCAATTCATCACCGAACAACTTGCTGGCGATCTGTTGCCCAATCCGACGGACGATCAAATTTTGGCAACCACCTTTAATCGACTTCACCCTCAAAAAGTCGAAGGTGGAAGCGTCGAAGAAGAATTTCGAGTCGAGTACGTTGCGGACCGCTCTCAAACGGTCGGTATGGCGTTCATGGGTTTGACGGTTGAGTGCGCTCGTTGTCACGATCACAAGTACGATCCGATTTCGCAAAAAGAATACTACGAACTGTTTGCGTTCTTCAACAATATTGATGAGGCCGGACTTTATTCGTACTTCGATCCCGAAGCCATTCCAACGCCTTCGTTGTTGCTAACCGACGATGCGCAAAAGCAAACTCGCTCGGACCTTGAAAATGAAGTTGCCAAATTGGAGGCGAAGATTAACGCGAGGTATATCGATCGGTTGATCAAGTCTCAAATCAATCGCGGCAGAAAGATGGACAAGAAACTTGACGAGCAGGCAATGCGCAAATGGATTGGCGGCGTCGTGCAACGTCGAGAACTTGCTACGCTCCCTGAAGCCACCTTTGTTGCGGATTTTGAGAAAACCACTAACGGACTGAATGAACTTGTTGAAGGGCCGCAGAAAACCAAAGCTCTCAAACTCACTGGCGATGACGAAATCAAATTGGAAACCGGTGCCTTCGAGCGTCATCAGCCGTTTTCGATTGCGACGCGAATCAAGATTCCCTCCGATCCTGAGTTGCTCAAGCGATCGGTCGTCTTCCATCGCTCGCGGGCTTGGACCGATTCCGCCAGTCGCGGATACGAGTTACTGATCGTCAACGGGAGACTAAGCGCGTCGCTTATTCACTTTTGGCCGGGTAACGCAATCAGCGTGAGAACCAGTGACACCGTCTCAAGAGATAAATGGCTGCATGTTGCGATGACGTACGATGGCAGCAGCAAAGCCAGCGGGATCCAAATCTTTGTGGACGGCGAAAAAGTTCCCGTTGAAATCGTTCGCGACAATTTGCAAAAGTCGATTATTGGAAAGCAGGCGGACCACTTAATTCTGGGCGCTCGTTTCCGCGATATCGGTTTGAAAGGCGGACAGCTCGCCGACTTTCAAGTTTTCGATCGGCAGTTGTCCAATCTCGAAATTGCTGGCCTGAACAAATTGAAAGAAATGAAGAAAACGCTGACCCTACCCGCCGACAGCCTATCCGCGAACAAGCAGCGTCAATTGTTCGGCTTTTACCTGGCGACCCAAGACGAAGAGTACGACCAGCTTAGGACGGAATTGATGCAAAAACGAAAGGCATTGAATGAGTTCATCGATGGGCTGGATGAAATCATGGTGATGCAAGAACTGCCCGAAGCACGTCCCGCGTTCGTGCTTGACCGCGGAGCTTATGACGCTCCGAGCGCCCCTGTTGTTGCGGCGACACCAAAAGTCTTTCCGCCCCTCGCCGAGGACAGTCCGAAAAACCGTTTGGGTTTGGCGCAATGGTTAGCCGATCCGAAACATCCGCTGACGGCCCGCGTGGCAGTCAATCATT
>CAYMFZ010000714.1:0-2795 GCA_964389585.1 uncultured Pirellulaceae bacterium
GACTTGGCCAACCATCAATCGCTTATCATGCTCCTTACAAGCCGCAACCGCACGGTCACAGTCCTCAAGATTGAGCGCCAATGGTTTTTCACAAAACACATGGACACCCGCGTTAGCCGCGCTAACAATTGCGTCGCAATGCATCGATGGCGGAAGGCAAATATCGACCACATCAATCTCAAGTGATTCATCTCCCAGCATCGAATCGAGATCGGTGTACGTTTTCAGCCCTGACAAATCGACCTTGGCTCCTGGCGGACCAAAATTCCCTTTGATGCTCGTCCAGTCCCCTGCCCTGCGATCATCTTCCGGAGTCGCGATCGCTACGACTTCGACGCCTTCTGTTGCTTGATAAGCCAACCAGTGAATCCAACCCATGAATCCAATTCCAGCAATTCCGACTTTTAGCATTTACTTTCCAAGGTTGGTTTCTATCGTTGTTGAGCAGCATCTATTTTAAGCAGACGATTCAGATCGAACGAACACAGCTTTGTGCCCTGCCACTTATCCAGCGTCATCATTATTTGTTATAACAGTTTGAGTTTGACGGGCACGCCCCGAACAAGAAAAAGCTTTCAGAAAGTCCCAAGGGAATCGCGATGCCTGTCGAAATGCAACTTGCCAGAATCATTATCAGTGAGATCAATGAAAGCCAAGTCGTATTTTTGAAAGAGGTAGACGGCGATCGACAATTTCCGATTCTGATTGGCATATTCGAAGCCACCAGCATCGATCGCCGCGTCAAAGACATCGCGCGACCACGGCCGCTGACTCACGACTTGATCGTAGAAATCGTAGAAGCGATGGGCGGCGAACTAGACAGTGTCGTGATCAGCGAACTCAAAGACGCGACTTACTACGCGAGCCTTCGCGTAAAATCTGACGGCGAACTTATCGAAATCGACGCAAGACCCTCTGACGCAATCGCAATCGCCGTGACCAACACACCCCACTTGCCCATCTATGTGGAAGAAGAAGTCTTAGAAGAAGCGACTTCGTCTGGTGAGTGATTCTACGCCCAAGATTTAGAGCCACAACAATGGCAACCGTAAAATCCCATGTGATAGTGAGCCGCAGGCGCTAGCCTCGGGCCGGAACGACCAGCAGAACAAGCCATCCGAACTCGTGTTCGAGTTTCATTTTAAGCCCAATTTTCTTGAAAAAAATCATGATCCACCGAATGACGATGGAGGCTCTCCAATCGACAATGGCGGAATGTAGAATTACATGGTTTATGTAGTAGGCTAGACAACTGGCCTACTACTTCTCTTAGAGTTTGAGTAGCGTTTGACGTTTCCACATTTTCAAGGATGTACAGATGGGTACCAGCGAGAAGGCACACCCAAACGCCATCTACGCTCTTTTCTTTTTCTTGATCTCACTTCAATCAGTGTCCTTTGCAGTCGAGCATCAACAAGATGTGATTCCTCCTCATGCCGAAATAGAAAAGCGAATCGAGTTGATGACTTGGCGAGTTGTCTTCACTCTTGATTCATCGCAAAAACTCAGGAAGTTTGTCGGTCTTTCCAAAGCCGACCTCGAAACACTTGAAAGTATGAAGAAGGACGCCCAGTTCGACGTCAGGGACACTGGCAAGTCTGGAAAAGACATCTCGGGACTTTTGCTTGCGTATCAAGAAGACGTTAAATTTCATCTTGAGAAAAAGCACTTTCAAAAAATCGAACTTATTGCTTTGGATCTAGTTCTTCAAGAGCGTTCCAACACCTCGGTTTTCAATTATCGCCGATTCCATTTACCAAATGTTTTGGCAAATTTCCGGGGTTCGACAAAACAGCAAATCGAAAGAATTAGGGCGGCCGCAAGAGATGCGAATACCGAATACGAGACAAGAGTTTCGGACAAAATGAAACTTGCAACAGAAGCTACGCTCGATTGCTTAACTTCGGATCAAAAAGACGCGTTTAGACAAATGGTTGGTGAAGACCGCTTTTTCTTAAATCCACAAACTTGCACTTGCAGCTCTATTGAAGAAGCAGTTGATGAAGTTCTTGTAAGCCTTATTGAAAAACGAAAGGACTTAGTCTCGCAATTCGAACTTGTCGATTATCAGCAAGAACAAATTGACAAAACGTTAGAAGTCCTGGGAAACGACCCCGCATACTTGGCGACCGAAGCGAAGATCGACCAATTCGAAAGCCAAATGAGAAACGGAGTGCAAATCGACAAAGACGGTTTGAAAAAAGCAATGAAGTCGAACAAGTTAGCCGAATCGCGAATCTTAAGAGCGGCTGCGACCGAAACAAAAGAAATCTTACTCCCACAGCAATCGCTTCGCCTAAAACAAATTGCGATTCGAACCTACATCAACCAATCCAAACTCTTTCCGTGTGAATGGCCTCTCAAACTAAGTGACGAACTGAAACTCAACGAACAGCAGAAGGCTCTACTACATGCCACCACGAAATCGTCGGCAAAAAAACTGGCGACCGAACTCGACGCAATCGAGAAAGAACTTTTCGAAAAGGTGAAATTTTCTGCTCCGAGTTCCTTACGCACCGAATTGGAACAATTGATTCAAGTGCGTCAACTGAAGATTGAACTTTCTGACTTCAAAGACCCAAATTTCTGGTCTTGGGTAAAATAGAAACGGCCAAAGAACGAGGAAGCAAGAACGCAACAATGATCAATTCTACCTTCTGCACGGATTCTACTTTTCATAAAACTTGAAACCTAAATTCAGACGTGATGGCGAGCCGTTGTCGATAGTCTCGGGCCAGTCGAACTAGAGGGTATTTCAAAACCTGTAGTGGACTTCGCCAGAAGTCCCAGCTCGC
>CAYMFZ010000715.1:0-2795 GCA_964389585.1 uncultured Pirellulaceae bacterium
CGAGCTGGGACTTCTGGCGAAGTCCACTACAGGTTTTGAAATACCCTCTAATGAATTTCTTTGTTGCTCGTCTTAAGGTTGCTCCCCGAAATTAAACCTTTCGAACTTGCAACGAGATTCCAATGAGCAATGATTCAAAAACGCAACGTGCAACTGGTCAACTTCCGGTTCTTCCTCAAATCAAAATCGACTCGCCTTGCTCGATGAACTGGGATGAACTGGACGGCGATGCCCAAAAACGGTTTTGCAATAGCTGCCAATTACACGTTCACAATTTTTCCGAAATGCACCTGCGCGACGTCAAAGAAGTGCTTTGCTCCAGTAGCCACGTTTGTGCAAAGATCATTCGACGACCCGACGGCTCTATCGTCACGAAAGATGATCGTCAATCACGTAAAAGCTGGCTGGCGAGGATTAGCTCGTTTGCCGCTGCATTTATCGCGGTTCTTACGATAGGTGGTTGCCGCGAAGAACCTGTGACCGGAGAAATTTCGTTGCCGGCACCTCCAACAATGGAACCAGTTCAGACGCTGGGCGAAGTCGACGTAATGATGGGCGGTATCGGAGGCGCGGCAGCCAATCCGGATTGGCTAAGTAGTGAACAAGCTGATCCGAAACAGCCAGAGCCTTCCAAGAAAGACGTTCGGCAAATGCTTGGAAGAGTTGCGAGTCCTTGGAAAAGTGACGATCAAAAGTAGAAAACGATTACCAGCGGAAGCTTTTCAGTTGAGCCTTAGGAGAACTGCAAAGTCGAATCTAAATTCGACTTTCGTTGATTGTTGTGACACTTCCTGGTGGGTAACTTCTATCGGAAGTTTCCAAATTTCATGCAAAACCCAATTTCAACAAGCGTTTTATTGACAAATGAGTCCGCTCATCGGTCTGGTAACTCTCGGCAAGAGTCACCCACTAATTCTATATTCGAGGCTGCAAGTGTTTTCGAAAGCGTTAGGCCCAAATAGCA
Organism: uncultured Pirellulaceae bacterium; assembly: GCA_964389585.1. Taxonomy (GTDB): domain Bacteria; phylum Planctomycetota; class Planctomycetia; order Pirellulales; family Pirellulaceae; genus Mariniblastus. The sequence continues at coordinate 965 of CAYMFZ010000715.1, forward strand.
AGGTGGCCTAACTACTGAATTGAATTAGAATCTCTCAAGACAAATATGGCTTGAAAGATATTCCATGCGACGATCTACAATTTTAATCTTGTTAGCTTTGACTTCATTCTTTCCACGCACGCTGGCTGGTCAAGAAACTGGCCAGGAAAAACCGAAACCCAATATCGTATTCATTTTGGCGGACGATCTTGGGTATGGTGAACTTGGTTGTTACGGCCAAGAGAAGATCAAGACTCCCAATATTGATGGGTTGGCCAAACAGGGGATCAAGTTCACTCAGCATTACACTGGCGCACCTGTTTGCGCGCCAGCGCGTTGTGTCTTGATGACTGGGCAGCATCTAGGTCACGCAGAGATCCGAGGAAATCGTGACTCAGGTAACGGAAGAGTCTTTCCCGGGCAATTTCCGATCACGGATGAAGTCGTGACGATCGCCGAAGTCCTCAAGGATGCGGGCTACACGAACGGTGCGTTTGGAAAGTGGGGGCTTGGTCCCTCCAACACAACCGGCTCACCGATGAAGCAAGGATTCAATCGCTTTTACGGTTACAACGGCCAACGGAATGCCCATAGCTATTACCCGCTCTTTCTCGATAGTGACGAAAAAGAAGTACGCATCAATCCGTATCCCATTCCAGGACACGACAAACAACCGTCGGGTGATGTAGAGGCTGATATGTATCGAGCCCAGAATTACGCTCCCGATTTGATTCTCAAGCAGGCGGTTAAGTTCATCGACGAGAATAAGGACAAGCCGTTTTTCTTATACCTTCCATTTATCGAACCTCACGTAGCAATGCAGCCGCCGCAGGAATGGATCGATCAATATCCAAAGGAATGGGATGAAGAAAATGGTGAGTACCGAGGTGAAAATGGATATCTACCACACCCAAGACCAAGAGCAGGGTACGCTGCGATGATCTCTGATTTGGATGAACATGTTGGCACGATCTTGAAACGCTTGACCAAACACGGACTCGACGAAAATACCATTGTGATTTTTACTTCTGACAATGGGCCGACACATGGTGGAAAGGATCCCCGTTTTCATATTGGCGGCGCGGCTTGTACGTTTTTCAAATCGACTGGCGGGTTAAAAGGCTTCAAAGGAAGCGCTGACGAAGGCGGCATTCGTGTGCCTTGTGTGGTTCGTTGGCCAGGCAAAATTTCTCCCGGAACAGAAACAACGGTGCCAAGCTATTTCCCCGATTGGTTCGTCACTCTCAACAACATCGCTGGCGGAAAATTGCCGCGGACTCAAACGCTTGATGGAATCGATCTGAGCGAAGCTTTGAAAGGCAATCAAGCGCCTGACAGGACCCAACCGATGATTTGGGATTTCGCTGGCTACGGAGGAATTGTTGCAGTGCGTGATGGCGACTGGAAAATCATCAGGCGCAGTGTCAATCGCAAGAAGCCAACGGACTGGGAGCTGTACGATTTGAAGGCGGACAGAAACGAAACGACTAATCTTGCATCCACGCATCCAGACATCGTCAAACGACTTGAGTCCAATTACCTTGCAAACCGAACAGTAGAAGCGGACTTTCCCAATCGGATCTACGATTCGTTGACGCGTTAATGTGCGAACGGGATAACACAAACGCTCCGGCGTGCGGTAAAACACAAATTCTGCTTCTGATTTTCAATTGAAATGCCAGATATTGCTGGCAAATCTTGACCTTGAATAGGCCGTGTCAGGCTCCTAAACTCTCGCCGCGATTTGCTATCGTAAATCGAAGTTTCAACCTCGGCTTGAGCAATCTTGAACCTACTTCAACTAACCATTCGATCGCTTTGTCTCGTCGTCTTTTTTTGGACGAGTTCCTCG
>CAYMFZ010000716.1:0-2789 GCA_964389585.1 uncultured Pirellulaceae bacterium
ACTCCACAGTTCGTTCGCTGGGCAATCGCTCAACCGTGCGCCCTGCGTGAAATCGACGTTGAGAACCTGCCCGATCACTCCTTCCGCCAACTCCGAGGCCTGCGTGAATATTCAGTTGGTGCAATTGAAAATCGCGTCATTGAAAATGTTTGTCTGCATCCAACCGCAAGTGTCGATTCACCCGAGCAAGCACTTGGGTTCATGGCTTCAGAAATCTTGGATCCCTACGGTGGAGAAAAATCCATCAGTGAACAATGCAAAGGTTGTCCTGCAAATGCGTTGGGCGAATCGCGATCAAACATTTGGGCCGGATGTTACGGTTGGCTGCCTGCCGTCGGCGGATTCACTTTTGAAAGTGCGATAAATCAGGCTGGCGACTCAGGACAACCTGCTCAACAAATCCCCAACACTGACGAGCAAGTCGATCTCGTTGAGTTGTTCGAACGCTTTGACGACGCGGCGTTCAATTCAGCGTTTAACCAACTCTTTAATTCAACGAATCCGCGTTGGTACGGGGGTTGGCAGACGCAGAAGCTAACTCCCGAACATTCGGCGACTCTGTTGCGGCGCGGCAACAAGATTTTGGAACTGTATTCGAAAAATGCTTCGAATGGATTGGTGAATCTAATTCAATTCCGCGACGCATTGGTCCGGTGTGTCGACAACGGGCTGGTGCTTGAGACGGAGTTGATTCCACCAGGTCATTCAGACGGACAGACTTGGACGATCTTCTCTCATTGCCCCGACTGCAAAAAACAAATGGAGGATCAGGCTGAGCAACAACGATGTTCGTCATGCGGAAGATTCGGAAATCCTCATGGCCAGCGAAAAAGCAAAGTCCTTGGGCTTCGTCCTTATGTCCAGCTCGAAGGCGTTTTAGGAAAAGAAAAAGCCGAAGAGCTGGTATCGCGATATGAAAAAGCGAGCCCAAGAAAATTCCGTTAGGTGTTTTGATGAGATGAAGCCATAGGCTGGCGACTACGGCTCGCGATTTCTCAATCTCAATTCGCGCTTTCAGATTCTCAGTTGCGACTCTTGAACGTCCAAACGTTGTCACCGACTTGAACAAGTTCCCAGCCATTGGCGCCAATCGCATTTAGCAAATTGATCGTGGTCGCTCGGCCTTCCCCATTAAGTTCACGATAAACGGCGTTTAAATTTCGCTGTCGTGGCAAGTCATTGCCGCCAATGTCCCAAGTCACTTGGTCGCCTTGGATCGTCAATTGGGCATAGGAAAAACCACCGGCTTGCTCTTGAACGTTCGCGCGTTGCTGGATCGGTGAGGCAATGGAGTAAACTGCCCAACCAAAACCAACCAACAACAAAGTGATGACGAAACTTTTGCCAACGAATGATTTGCTTTTCATGATCAACCTAAGAGCTAGTGAAAGAGTAAACGACGGTAGACGCAATGATTCTTACGCCCTAGCAATCTAACCCTTGAGTTTAGGCGATAGACCGAAGAAAACACAATTCGATTTCAATTTTGCGAATCTAGAGGGTATTTCAAAACCTGTAGTGGACTTCGCCAGAAGTCCCAACTCGCTTTCAAAACAAAGGGAATTCTGGCGAATCCCACTACGATGATCGCACGATTTTAGGTTTTGAAATGTCCTCTAATCAAGTTGGGCAAGAAAAAGCCCCGTTAATGCACGCTGCATTAAACGGGGCTTCGATATTTCAGATTTTGATAACGTGGAATCGGTTGCTACGACGCAATGATTTCCAGCAACTCAATGTCGAACAACAGTACTGTGTTCGGTGGAATTGAGCCTTGGCCAGTTGTACCGTACGCCAAGTGTGATGGGATCAAGAGTTGACCCGTCCCGCCTGTCTTGAAGGCAGGAATTCCGATTTGCCAACCTTCAATGACGCCAGTCAATGGGAACGTGATTCCCTCAGATGAACTTAAGTCAAATGACTCACCCTCAACCAATTTGTTTTGGTTGTTCAATGTAATGAACTTGCCGTTGTAATTAACTCGGACCCGATCGTTGATCGTTGGGTTTTGCCCAGTTCCCGGTTCGTCAATGACAGCGTACAAGCCATTGCCAAGGTCGGTCGTAGTTAGGTTGTTGTCGGCTGCGAACTTGGTCAAGATCGCGTCGTCAATGACGGTTTGGTCAGTTTCGAAAGCCAAATCAATGTTTGCGGAGGCAATTGAGGCTTCGGTGCTGGTTGTGATTCCGACAGTTCGGTTTGTCGTTCCAAATGAATCCGAAGCGTTAAAGTAAGTCAGCGTCCGAAGTACGGCTTGATATTCAGCGGCGGTCGCGGCACCAGACAAAGTCAAAGTCTTTGTCGCATTGCTGTACGACGTCACTGAGATCTTGTCATTTCCGCTTCCATCCGTTGGAATCGATGATGGGCTGATGGAAAGAATCTCATTTGCTCCGTCAACTACATCGCTGAGGGTTACCACAACGGAATCAAGGTCGGCTGTGCTATTCAGGGAGATGTTTTGACCGATTGGTTGGGCTCCTGCTCCTGGAACGAAAGTTTCCGATCCATCGACACCGTCGGCTTCACCGTTAATGTCGATCGCCAAGCCGTCGCTTCCCGCAGCCTCAGTAATTTTGAAGAGTTGAATATTGTCGAGCAATGGTCCTGATCCGTCGCCTGTTGTTTCGCCCGGCTCAAGGAAGGTCAAACGGGTCTCGGCTGAATCAGCAGTCAGCATAAGGCCATACGTTTCCCATTCGCTAGTTCCAAAAATCGTTGTAGCCCATTCTCCGTTCCAGCGAACACGCAATTCATCTGGATTGGTTGTTTGGTCGCCGTCATTCTTC
>CAYMFZ010000717.1:0-2785 GCA_964389585.1 uncultured Pirellulaceae bacterium
GATTAGCGGAGATTAGTGTTCTGAAAGCTTTCTAGAACAATCCTTCAAACTACTTTTGAATAACGCCACTACTTACTCGGACATGTTCTGAATTAAGCTTCGGAGGCGACTGCGCGATTGGGACTTCTTGTCCAATTGCTGCTTGGCGAGATTGGCAAACTTTTCAGCCTCTTCGATTCGTTTGATTTTTTTCCAAGCGATGGCAGCGACCAACAATCGGTCAGGGTTAAGTTCCGTTTCGTCCATGTCTCCAAGAGCGTGCAAGGCCTCTTCACTGCGATCATTTTGCAACAGAGCCACCGCAAGCATGAGCTTCGATTCATTATCTGATTTAGCCAACCGAATGAAGCTTCTCACCGCTTGAATCGTTTTTGTCTCTTCCGCAAGATTCTGGGAAGCCGCTTCCAACATTGTCAGACCTAACTCTTTGGCGATCACAGCATCCTTGGGTTTTGAAAGCTGACCATCTTCAAGCGTCCTGATCGAGTCCAGCCACTTGCCTTCCTGTCCTTGAATCTTTGCCAGCGAAAGGTGTGCTCCCGGATAGTCCGGATCTATCTTCAACGCTTGCACGAAATGTTTTTCGGCCAGCTCGAACTTCTCGTCATCTGATAACGCCGACGCCAAGGTGAACCAACCTGACGCCAAATTCGGTTTGAGTTCAACCGCTTTTTCAAATTGAACAATGGCTCGTTCACGGTTGCCAGAATTGATGTACGCGATTCCAAGATTGAAATGGGCCTCGGCAACTACAGGTTTGTTTCGAATGGCTTTCTCTAGATGCAGGATCGCCTGATCGAATCGTCGAAGCTGAATATATGCCAGCCCGAAATTGCTTTGAATAAGCGAATTCTCTTTTCCCGATTCAGAAATTCCGTTGAGAAGTTCTAAAGCTCCACCTCCTTCGCCCATCGCCAACAACGCTTCCGCCAATTCCATTTTTGGCTCATCGGCTTCCGTCACGCCGCCCCGAATCTGGTTGTACAACTCTCGCGCTGGACTCATATCTTCGTCTCTCAATCGCGTGACGGATCGACCGACTTCATCAATCGGCCGAATGGATTTTTCGCTATCTCGAAACCATGAGTAGATCTTCACCGGATGTTCGCTGGCGACCACTTCCTCTTCCAATTCCGCCAGGAGATCGTCCTTAAACCTGCGAGAAATCTTGTGATCCGTCATCGTCAGATGGATCGCATCCTCGGCGCGGCGCTCGGGCATATGGCACTCGATGCAATCCGAATTGGGCTGACGACCATTTTCAATATCCAAACAATCGTCGCCACCATGACACGTCATGCACTACGCTCGATAGTAGGTGACGCGATTTTCGGGAGCGACTTTCGCATGAGGATCATGACACGTCGTGCAACTCATAGCACCGTTGCTGGAAATGTAGCAATCGCTTTGATACATCCGGTAAGGATGATGATTGACTTCGAACGAATCGTTGGCTTGCGCGTCGGAAAGCTCAAAATAAGTCAGATAGTCCGACAGCTTTTGTCCGGGTCGATACGAATAAATGCCACGTCCAAATGCCAACAGTGAACTGGTTCGGCTGCTTGCTGGTTGAAAGTGACATTGATTGCAAACGTCATCTCGAAGCTGATCATCCAATTTCGACGGGTTTACGATTGTCGATGCAGCGTTTGCCAAATCAGCTCCCGATTCATGAATCCGAATATGCTCAGAGCCCGGTCCATGACATCGCTGGCAGCCGACGCCATGAGGAAGTACCTTTGGAAATCGTTCGGGCGTGCCAAGCACATCAACTCCCGGCTCAAATTCTGGGTATGCGTTATGGCAAAACATACATTCTCGAGAAATTTCACGAGTGAAATCATCGTGGTCTGGTCGATCGTAACCCGGCGACATCGCCCATTTCGAATCTTGTGAACACCAAGTCACAGGAAGCTGATACATGGCGCCCGATGGTTCTCGGTAAGCGTAAGTCCGCGCGTGATTGCCTGACCCAATGACGAAGTCCGCCTTTCGTTGGAACACATTGGTCCTTAAGCCATCTTTTGTTTCTCGGTACCGCGTCATCAAAAGCTGACCGTCTTCGAGCGTCATCTCATAGTGCTTGTTGGACGGCTCATGGAAGTAATGTCCATTCTCGAAATCTTCGACAGCTTTGTTTGCGTCGTACTCATAGGCTGAATTCGCCATGCCGACGTGTTGATAAGTGTCCCAAATTTCCTGATGACAATCGGCGCACTGTTGATCCGGAACATATTTCGCATCAACAAGATGAACGCTCGATTCTCCTGCTGACCCCAAATCGCTGACGCTTGAATCAGTACCCGCCGGCGTCGGAGTCTTCTTTTTTCCACAACCGGTCAAACTGCAAATTGAAATAACAATTGCTATGCCACTGACAAGACAAATCGAGTAGGCGAGCCCGCGAGATGTTGTTTTTTCAAGAAAAGATAAAAGCCTGTCGTTCCAAATCCGCATTGGATTCTCCGGGAGGTGATGACAGATCAAATTGTATCTCAGAAACAACGAGATCTACAAATGGGCATAAGTATGCTAAAGATGACCGACAGAGATGGCACAGATAGTCGGGTCAGTTAGGAAAACTGATCGACTCTACAACCAACCCATTAACTAGGTGGTTTGTAAAAGCCCATGTTTAGGATCAGCCGCAGTGCATTAGCAACCTGGCTCAATCACGTAAAACCGGACGCTAACGCGTGGCGGCTGATTTCCAACACCCCAAACTTTATGGCTGACAAACCACTAGACGATAAAATGCGTTTTGTAAAAGTGAGCCGTATGCGCT
>CAYMFZ010000718.1:0-2765 GCA_964389585.1 uncultured Pirellulaceae bacterium
GATCGCTGACGTCGGTGCTGACATTAAAGTGCCTGTCGAAGCTCGTGTTATCGACGCCAGCGACAAAGTCATCATGCCGGGGTTCGTGGAGGCGCATACTTCATCGGGTATGAGCCAAGCCAACGAAACGAATCCAGTTGTGCCTTACGTTTCGGTCATCGACTCAATCGACCCAATGAATGCGTACTTCAAATCAGCACGACGAAACGGCGTGACAACCGTTCGCGTCGCTCCTGGCAATTCAACGTTGATTGGTGGCCAGGCTGCCGTGATCAAGACCGGTGGCGAGTTTATCGATGACATGGTGCTGAAGTCGGATGCGGGCGTGAAAATATCACTGCGTCCCGTCAGTGGCAGTCGCATGGGACACCTTGCCAAGCTTCGCAAAGCATTGGATGAAGCCAAGCGAAAATTGGAGAAGAAGAACAAGGCTAAAGAAGACCAGGACAAAGACGGCGACGAAAAGAAAGACGCCAAGAAGAAAAAAGGCACCGACAAAAAAGATGATAAAGATGGCGACGAAAAAGACAGTGACAAGGACGAAAAGAAAGATAAAAAGGACGCAGGCGGAGACAAGAAGAAAAAGAAAGTAGAGGCAGACAAGAAAGAGTCGAAGGACAAAGACTCTAAAGACAAAGACGACGACAAAAAACCTGAAGACGTCGAGTCCGAATTGGATAAAGCAATGTTTGCGATCCTTTCGGGTGATCTTCCTGTGATGATCTATTGCGACAAAGCGATGGACGTTGGGCAGGCGATGCGTTTGATCAAAGAGTACGATTTCAAAGCATCACTTGTGTTGGGTCGCGAATGTTACAAGGCCGCCAAACAGGTCGCCGATGCGAAACTGCCCGTGATGATTGATCCGCAGTTGGTTTTCTTTGAAGAAGATCCTCGCACTAAAGAAGAAACAAAAATCATCCTGCCAAAAATCTTCCGTGATCACGACGTTAAGTTTGTCTTTCAGGTCGGACGCGGTGGTGGAACAACACTGGGCAGTACCTACTTTTGGTATCAAGCGGCAACAGCCGTTAAGTACGGCATGCCAGCCGAAGAGGCCTTAGCCGCTCTCACTACTTTGCCCGCAGAATTCCTTGGCGTCGACGAATTTGTTGGCTCGATCGAGAAAGGCAAAGACGCCGACATCATTGTTCTCTCAGGTGAGCCACTCAGCGTTGATACTTGGGTCGACATGACGGTCGTCAACGGAGAGATCGTTTATGAAAAAGAGAAAGACGAGCAGTTGAAGCTGTTGCTCAATGGCGAGACGGAATAGATAAGCGAACCACTATAAAGGCGAGTGATCGGCATTCCACAGACTGAAATCTATGCCAACCAACAGGCACAACACGGCACACATCTGAGATCGGGAAACTTTGACATCATGAAACTCGTTCCAAACAGTTTGGTCTTCGCCCTTTTGTTTGCCATTTCGATCGGTTCGTTCTGTTCTGAATCTATCGCACAGCAAATGAAGACGGATGTTTACTTTGCTGGTCAGATTTGGCCCGGCAACGGTGAACCCATTGAAGACGGAGCCATGGTTGTTGTTGATGGAATCATCACAGCAATCGGGCCTCGCGCTGACGTCTCGATCCCAGGCGTTGCCAATCGACATGACTTTGGTTCGCAAGTCTTAATTCCTGGGTTGGTGCTTCCGCAGACGAGTTTGGGAGGAACCCAAACCGAAGAACGAACGATCACGCCACAAGTTCACGCTCTCGACGGCTTTGATTTCTTCGCCGACCGCGACACGTTAATCGAAAGCGGCATCACCACGGTTCAAGTTTCCCCAGCCCGTGTTCGGTTGATGCCGGGAATTGGCGGAGTCGTCAAACTGGCCGGAGATGATGTTACCGAACGCATTCTGCGGGATCAGGAAAGTCTGCAGATCGTGTTGACTTCCGCGTCGCGCCAGCCACCTCGGATCTACGAGCCAGCAGTTGGCCCCGTTTCCGAAGATCGGCCAGTCAATGTGACCCGCCCACAAGTCGCCACGCTGTCGGCTTCCATGGCAGTGCTTCGCCAGATTTTCAAAGCAGCCGTCGCTGGTGAAACGGCCGATGACGAAATCATCGAAGCGGTTGCAAGTGTCATCAAATCCAAAAAACCAATCCGCATTGCTGCATCAACGGCACCAGAAATTCGCGGAGCCGTTTCATTGGCAAAAGAGTTTGGCGTCAAGATTATTCTGACGGACTGCGAAGAACTTGAGATCTTTGAAAGTGCATTTTCTGACTGGAAAGATTCTGTCGCTGGCGTCGTCCTGACTGCGGACGTGCCTGCTTCGATTTCGAATCCAACGTTTGAACAAATTGAATCAAAGAAAGAACCTTGGGCTTTCGCGCGTGAGCTTCTCGATGCTGGAATTCCAGTTTCGATCGCTCCACGGCAATCGACTTCGTTGACTTCATCCATGTTCGTCGCCGGCCAGTTCATGCGAGACGGATTGAGCCACGCCGAGTTACTCTCGGCTTTGACTTATTCGTCGGCTGCAATGATGGGAGTCGACGAACAAGTCGGTTCGTTGGCAAAAGGAAACCACGCAGATTTTGTCGTGCTCTCGGGTGTTCCTTTCGGGATGCACTCACGAGTCCGATCGACTTACGTCGGTGGCGAAGCACGATTCGAACGTAGTACTTCACCGGCAACGACGGTTGTCTCGGCTGGACGTGTTTACATTGGAGATGGCAAGTACCTGGACAACGGGCAGGTTGTCGTCAAGGGTCACACCGTTCGTGGAGTAGGCAACAACGTTTCGGCCC